>NZ_JALBWO010000045.1:0-132891 GCF_050026815.1 Rhodanobacter ginsengiterrae
GGCGAGAGCGGATGTGTTCGAATACATCGAGCGGCACCACAACCCAAGGATGCGGCGAAGAACCGCAAGGCAGGATTTGAAGTTTTCCACCCTTTCACAACCGTCCGTGATTTCGGGGTAGAACCCGTTTTTCCACAGCCTCGTCAGGCCTCATGAAGACATTCCAGCACCTGCTGCTTGTATTCTCGCTACTCCTTCCCGTCGGCGCGCACGCCGTGAACGACCCTGTTGAGGGTTCTCGCATCACCGAGCTGAGTCCGGGCGAATACTCATACAACTATTTCAACTATCGTCCTGAAGTCCTCGCATTCTTCGAGTCCAAGGGGCTTCAGGGCGGCGGCTACACATGGGAGGGGCTCGCCAAGGCCGGGTTGGAGCTCACTGACAGTGAACTCGCGGACTTGATTGAGTTTGACCCCGAGGGAGACGCACTCTTTGCCACGTCTTCGTCGCGGCCAGCGCTTGAGCAGCTTGATTCCATCGTCAAGCGCCTTGGTACGGATTCTGCCTTTCGTGATCAGTGCATTGCACATGCATCCGAGAGCGGGGAACTGGAGTGAGGCCCAACCATTCCTCAGGAGACTTCCCGTCAATACCGCGCGCTTGATGCTCTTGCCTTGAGCTTTCAAGCTTTGGCTGGTCGTCATGTTCCCTCCGTGTGCGCCGCTTCCAGGGACCGCTTTTGCGGCCTCGACCATATGCGCCTGGCCGGAGGAGGCAAGCTCGAACGGCGCTTCCCTCCAGGGCGACCTGGTCATCGACCTCGGCGGGAGCTCGATGGTCGAGCGTCGGATGCAGGCGCTTGCCAGCCTGGCAGCCGTGCCCGGAGAGCAATCCGGCGTTGCGTTGATCGGGCGATCTTCCTGGTCGCATACTGCCCCCGGCATCGACGCGGTGGTGCCGCATCGACGGGGACCGCGAAGGAAGCACACGATGCACAACAAGCGAGCCCTGCCCTGGTTGGCCGTGGTTCTGGTGGCGCTGGGTGGCTGCCAGACCGTGGCGCGGCGGCCGGCACCGCCCGAGCTGATCGGCACGGCGGCGCCGGACGGCTTTCCGGCAAGCGTGCGGCTGGTCACCACCGACCTGAAGACCTTTACCGAGCTGGCGCCGGAATTTTTCGGCGGCATCCCCGCGTCGGCCAGGGACGGCACGGTGGACATCCTGGCGCTGTCCGGTGGTGGCTCCGGCGGTGCCTATGGCGCCGGCGTACTGGCCGGCATGAGCCGCGCCCATGTGCGCCCGCAGTTCGAGATGGTGACCGGGGTGAGTGCCGGCGCGCTGCTGGCGCCGTTCGCCTTTCTGGGAACGGACTGGGATGCGCGCATGCAGGAGGCGTTTACCGGCGAACGCAGCGCAAAGCTGCTGCACTCGCCGACGCGCACGGTGCTGGCGCGCCTGTTTTCGCCGCGCGGGCTGCCGCATCGGAACGCGCTGTTCCTGCTGGTCGACCATTTCGTCACGCCGCAGATGATCCAGGCGGTGGCCCGCGAGGCGGCGACCGGTCGCCGGCTGGTGGTGGCCACCACTGACCTGGACAAGCACGAGACGGTGCTGTGGAACCTGGGCGAGATTGCCCAGCACGGCGGTCCTGCCGCGCGTCGATTGTTCCGCGACGTGCTGATCGCCTCGGCCAGCGTGCCCGGCGTATTTCCGCCGGTGCTGATCCGCGTGCACGAAGGCAAGCGGGAGTATGACGAGATGCACGTGGATGGCGGCGTCACCACATCCGTGTTCAGCACGCCGCTGATTGCCGGCATCCGCTCCACCGACCTGCCACAGCTGCGCGGTGCGCACCTGTACATGCTGGTCAACGGCCAGCTGGCGCGCACGCCGCAGACCACGCGTTACAACACCATCGACATCATTTCCAACGCGCTCGCCGCCGAGATGACCTACAAGACGCGCGAGGCGATCGTGGACAACATCGCGGCGGCCAAGCGCCTGGGCATGCAGTTCCACCTCACCGAGATCCCGGTCGACTATCCGCAGAACAGCTTCATCGACTTCGACCAGGCACACATGCTGGCGTTGTTCGACTATGCCGCGCGCTGCGCCGCGCAGGGGCTGGTATGGATGACGCCGGAACAGTCGATCGAACGCAACATGAGGCTGCATCACCACGTCGAAAGCCAGCCAGCTGTTGCGTGCCCGGCGCCGCCGCGGGCGCCCTGAGCCTTATCCGGAACCCGCTTCGCGTCAGTCTGGCGTCGACGGCCAGCCACGTGCGTGGCGAATCTGCACCGGGGTTCGGCCGGTGTGCCGTCGAAACACCCGGGCGAAGTGCGATGCATCGGAGAAGCCGGCACGGCGGCCGATTTCCGAGATGGTCAGGCGCGCCATCAGTGGTGATTCCAGCATGCGGGTGGCCAGCGCCACCCGCGCCGTCATCAACGTGGCGCCAAAGGTCTGTCCACATGCCGCCAGCGTGCGGTGCAGGGTGCGTACGGAGATACCCAGCGCCATGGCGATCTCGGGCGCGCCCAACGAATACTCCGTGCATCGCTGCACGATCGCTTCCTGCACCAGATCGCGAAGCTGTCGTTGCCGCAATGCCGGCGGCACGCTCTCGCCGCTGAGCTGGTTGGCGCACAGCGCCAGCAAGGCACCGAGGTGATCGACGATCAGGCTGGTGGGCAACGCCTCATGGTGCACGGTCTCCGGCAGGAGTTGCGCAACGAAGGTGGTCAGGGCGCGGGCCCAACTCGCATCAGCGGGAAGTGGTCGACCGGCGAGCACGCCCGGGTCAGGCAGCCATTGGCCAAGCCAGGCTTCGGGCAGTACCAGGTGGACGTTGTCGAAGGCCTCCACGAAGTTCAGGTAATGGCCGAGGCTCGAGTCCAGCAACACCGCATCGCCGCAACCTATGTGCGTCCAATCGCGATGGCGCAGGTTCCAGCTCGATTGGCGATTGACGATGAGATGAAACTGCCGCGAGGTACTGCGCGCCACGTGCTCGACACCACGCACGCAGTCGTGGGCCGTGCTGACGCCATGCACCAGGGCAAGTGGACCCAGCCCGGTGGCGGTGATCTCACCCTTGAATGGAGCGGTGACTGAGCGGGCCACCTCCATCGGATCGATCGCCGAACTGATGACGTCGGAATAGAACGCCAGACGCTGTCCGTCGGCGACGTCAGCGGTCGACCAACTGAGTACTTCCGGAGCGCGCAGCACGTTCACGGCGAGGCGGTTCCGGGCCCCGCATGCGGCGACCGCGGCAGCGGCCATGGGCGACAACGGCGGGGTGCTCGTTTCATGCCAGGTTCCGTACCAACGCGGCGGCAGGGAATATCCCGGTACTCTAATCCTGCGCCACCGTCATCGGCAATACGCCCCACCACTGCAGCGAGCCGGCGGCGACCCTCATTGGGAGCGATGGCGGAAGTCGCCCGGTGTGAGTCCCGTCAGCTGGACGAAGGTCCGGGAAAAATGACTCTGGTCCGCGAAACCCACTTCCAGCGAGATGTCGGACAGTGCGCGATCGGTTTCCCGGATCAGGGCGATCGCTGCCGCAATCCTGCGCGTGATGAGGTAGTGATGCGCCGGCATGCCCGTGCTTCGTTTGAACGCACGCGAAAAGTGGCAGCACGACACGCCCGCGATCCGCGCCAGGGAATCCAGATCGGCGCCTTCGGTCAGGTGATCCTCGATATAGCTGCGGACCCTGCGCAATACGCTGGGCGCCAACCCGCCACGCGCCGGCTGGTCGAACAGCGGACCCTGCCCCCCGGCCATGGCCAGCGGGCCCAGCGCCGAGCGGCCGAGCCGGCGCACGGCGGCCAGCAGGTCATCGGTGGGGCAGTCCATCGGCAGGCAGATGTCCACATCACCTGCCCGCGCAGGTTGACACCCGGCCAGTGGCAGCTCGTTGGTAAGCAGGATCACCTTGGGACGCGGCAGACAGCCGCCCGGAGCCCCGGCGAACCGGCGATCCTGCGGGTGGAGATCATTGCGGCGATCGGTGATCAGCACGTGGACCGCGCCACCGGCCAGCTGTGGCGCTGACGATGATTCGTCGGCCAGCGCCACGTCATAGCCGGGAACCTGCTGAAGCGTCGCCAGCAAACCTGCCGCCAGCAACGGAAAGGAATGCGTGACGCGTACCGACACATGGCACAGCCAGCGTCGCGCGACGCGCGCGTGTCGTTTCGCCCTGGACTGGGTTTCGCCAACGCCGTCCGTTGCGGCCACCGCTGCGTTGATCATCGAGATGCCCCTCGTGAAAGCTTTTCCCGTGACCGATGATCACGCCTGCTCAAGGCCGGAAATCGACTCTCCGTGCCACCCGCGAATGAAACCGTGGCCTCCGCGTGCCAGCGCGATGGGGCGGCGCCGTAGCCATGGCAGGATTTCACCAAGGCGAACAAGTTCATGCAAGGCGACTCCCCGGGCCGCATTGCAGTCTGGCCGCCTGACTGGGCACAGGAAGCGGTCATGACGATCTCCAGGGCGGCGCAACGCGTCGCGGCGCTGGAAAAGCACAAGCTCCCGCTGGTGGTCCTGGTTCACGATGCCTGGTTCGACGGGTCGTCATGGAACGAGGTGATGTCACGCCTGCAGGCCCACGGCGTGAACGTGCTGGCGGTGAGCAACCCGCTGCAGTCGCTGGCCGGGGACGTGGCCGTGGTCCAGCGTGTGCTGAGCGCACAATCCGGCCCGGTGGTTCTGGTGGGCCACGGCTGGGGCGGCACGGTGATCACCCAGGCGGCCACCACCGGCAACGTGGCCGCGCTGGTGTATGTGGCCGGACTCGCACCGGACCGGGGCGAGTCGGTGCGCTCGCTGCGCGCCTGTGATCCCGAGCTGGGGCAACTGCCACGTACCCGCTCGGATGCGGCCGGCTACATCCATTTCGAGCGGGCCGGGTTTTCGTACTACCTGGCCCACGATCTTCCGCTCATCCAGTCCAATGTGCTGGCCGCCGTGGATGCGCCGATCCATCGCGATGCGCTGGAAGAAGTCATCGATCAGCCCGCGTGGCGTGCACTGCCGGCCTGGTACGTGGTGGCGACACAGGACCGCATCATCCTTCCCGCCGTGCAACGCCGGATGGCCGCGCGCATGGGCGCGGAAGTGCGGGAGATCGGCGCCAGTCATGTGCCGTTTCTCTCCCGCCCACGGGAATTCACCGAGGTGATCCTCGAGGCCGTTGCACGCGCCTGTTAGCTGTCGCCGGATCAAGAGCGACCCCACCCCAACCCTCCCCTGCAAAAGCAGGGGAGGGAGCACGGCGGCTTTGCTCCTCCCCCTGCTTGCAGGAAGAAGCAGCATCGCGGGCGCCGGAAAGCGGCTGCGCGATCGTCCAAACGGCGGCAGGAAGCATCAAGCCTCCAGCGATTTTGCGTCCTACGCTGCAGCCATGCTCGCGGCGCCGTTGTGCCGCGCCTGATGCTCCCTTCCAGCCCGACAGGACGCAGTCATGGATACCGCAGTCTCCCGACCAGACGCCGCGAAGCGTTACACATTCGAAGCGCAATGCATCGCCGGTCGCTGGCGCGACGGGCGTGCAGGCTCCAGTCTCGATGTGCGAAATCCGTATAGCGGCGAGGTCATCGCCCGCTTCGGCAAGGCCGATGCAAGCGACGTGGATGAAGCATTTCGCGGTGCTGCCGAGGCCCAGGAGGCGTGGGCGCAGGCGTTGCCTTCCCAGCGCGCTGCCGTGCTTCGCAACGCGGCCACGGTGATGGAGCAACGGCATGAGGAGATCGTCGACTGGCTGATCCGCGAATCAGGCAGTACCCGCGGCAAGGCCGAGATCGAATGGTGGGTGGTACACGCGGCGATGCTGGAATCCGCCACCCTGCCCACACGTCTCGAAGGACGCATCGTCGCCGGCGATTATCCCGGGAAGGAAAACCGCATCTACCGGCGCCCGGTCGGCGTCGTGGCGGTGATCAGCCCGTGGAACTGGCCGCTGCATCTGAGCACCCGCTCCATCCTGCCCGCGCTAGCGCTGGGCAACGCGGTGGTGGTGAAGCCGGCGGCCGAGACGCCGGTCACCGGCGGCTTGCTGATCGCGCGCATTCTGGAAGAAGCCGGGCTTCCACCCGGCCTGCTCAGCGTGATCGTGGGCGAGCCGGGTGACATCGGTGACGCGTTCGTGCAGCACCCGGCGTCGCGCGTGGTCTCGTTCACCGGATCCACCAAGGTGGGTCGCCACATCGGGCAGATGGCGGTGACCGCAACCAACCTGAAGAAAGCCATGCTGGAACTGGGCGGCAATGCACCGCTGGTGGTGCTGGACGACGCCGACCTCGAGCAGGCCGTGCACACGGCGATCGTCGCGAAATTCCTGCACCAGGGTCAGATGTGCATCGCCACCAATCGCATCATCGTGCTGGACAGTCTCCACGATGCCTTCGTCGAGGCCTATGTCGCCTACGCCAGCTCGTTGAAGGTCGGTGACCCGAACCAGGTCGATACGGTGATCGGCCCGATCATCAGCCAGCGTCAGCTGGACCGCATCACGGGCATGATCGCTCAGGCGCGTACGGACGGTGCGCAGTTGCGCCTGGGCCGGCCGGCGGAACGGCTGTTGCTCGGCCCGCACGTGTTCACTGATGTCACCCAGAGCATGGCGCTGGCCCAGAACGAGATCTTCGGCCCGGTTGCCCCGGTGCTGCGCGCCAAGGACGAAGCCGACGCGCTGCGGATGGCCAACGACACCGACTACGGCCTCACCAGTGCGGTACTCACCGGCAACACCTATCGCGGTGAACAGTTCGCCCGGCAGATCCGCGCCGGCATGAGCCACGTCAACGACGTCACCGCCATCGACATGCCCGCACTGCCGTTCGGTGGCGACAGAAACTCCGGCATCGGCCGCTTCGGCAGCAAGGGCATGATCGACGCGTTCACCTCCGAGCATTGGGTGTCGATCCAGCACACCCCCTCCCAGTACCCCTTCTGATCGTCATTGCAAACGGAGCGATACACACCCAACGGCTCCGCTGCGCGCACTGGCTGGGTCACGATTCATGCCGTACCTGCACGCGCCTGTGCAGAAGCCCTGTCCAGATCGACTTCCCTGCCAGTGGCACTGACGTCGCGTGCGTTACCAGGCACAACCTTGTGAGGTTCCCCGCGTGAAAATCGAACGACGTGGCTCGGCCCTGTGGTACGGCGGCTTTCCCGAGGGCCGCGGCAGCCTGTCCACCGAAAGTGGCGCGCTGGACGACCACTACTACAGCGTGGCCAGCCGTTTCGATCGCCATGTCGGCAGCAATCCGGAAGAACTGCTGGCGGCCGCCCACGCGGGCTGCTTCAACATGGTGCTGTCGATGGTGCTGGCCGAAGCACGCCTCACCGCGACCGAATTGCAGACCTCGGCGACGGTGATCCTGGAACAGCAATTCGCCAACTTCGCCATCACCTCGGTCCACCTGAGCCTCCACGCCGTGGTCCCCGATGCCGACCCACTCGTGTTTCGCAGGCTGGCCGCAATGGCCAAGGCCAAATGCCCGCTCAGTCGACTGCTCAACGCCGAAGTCACGCTGGACATCGATCTGCAGAGCCAGTGGGGAGCACCGGCGGAGGCCGTCATGCACGCGTCGTCCTGAGGCCATGCGCAGGCCGGCAGCATCGGCTGATCAAATCACCGAGCGGACCACGCCACCATCCACGCGCATCGCCGCACCGGTGGTCGCCGAGGCCTGCTCCGAGGCAAGGTAAACGGCGAGGTTGGCTACCTCGTCGACCGTGGCCAGCCGCTTGATCAGCGACGATGGCCGATGGGTGGCGATGAAATCCCGTTCGACCTGGGCCAGCGGCACACCCTGCTCCGCCGCAATCTTGCCGAAGAAGTCGCCAACGCCTTCCGAGCGTGTCGGCCCGGGCAGGATCGCGTTGACGGTGACGCCGGTGCCGGCCAGCGTCTCGGCCAAGCCGCGCGACACGGCCAGCTGGGCGGTCTTGGTCACGCCGTAGTGGACCATCTCGGCGGGAATCTGCACCGCCGATTCGCTGGACACGAACTGCACCCGGCCCCAGCCGCGCTGCGCCATGCCCTGCGCGTAGTGGCGCGCCAGCCGCACGCCGCTCAGCACGTTGACCTCGAAAAAGCGCAGCCAGTCCTCGTCGGGAATGTCGAAGAACGCCTTCGGTTCGAAGATGCCCAGGTTGTTGATCAGGATGTCGGTCTGCGGCACCGCGGCGATCAGTTGCTGCGCGCCCTCGCGCGTGCCGAGATCGCCGGCCACGCCACTCAGCCGGGCACCGGCGACCTCCCGGGCGATGGCGGCAAGCGCCTCATCCACGCGGGCCTGGGTGCGCCCGGTAACCACGACGTGCGCGCCCGCGGCAGCAAGGCCGCGAGCGATCGCCAGGCCGATGCCTGCAGTCGAACCGGTGACGATGGCGTGGCGTTTGCCGAGATCGATATGCATGGAATTCTCCTGTGCTGCAGTGGCTGATGCGTGAATCTACACTGCTGCCCTGCCAATGGACGCACCACCATCGACGAGATGCAGTCCACGATGAAAGCCGGTCTCCCTCCCCTGCATCGCAGCGGAGGGTTGGGGTCGCTCTTGATCTTCGCTCCCGACCGACGCCACCCCCTCACCTGCATGACTCCCTGCCCGCAGGAGGAGAAAAAACCAGGGTCGGCGCGACGAGTGGAGCCAGCCAGCCGTGCTTGTTCAAGCGCCGCCATGGCGTGGTCCTCGCCATGTGCCGGTGGATTGCAGGAGCGCACCGCGTGCGCCGGGGAGTGGGGGAGCCTGGCAAGGGCTCGCGCACCCGATGCGCTCCTGCAGAAACGATGCGGGACTGACACGCTGTTCAGGGTTGATCGTAGGTCACCAGTTTCCTGTCGCCGCTGTCGACGATGAAGATCGCCAGCAACGAGGCCGGTTTCGTCTTGCTGGCGTTGTCGCTGACCAGGTGATGCGCACCCGGCGCCTCGGTCCAGCTTTCGCCGGCGTGGTAGACCTTCGCCTCGCCGCCTTCGAGCTGGCTGCGGATCGCGCCACTGAGCACATAGGCGACCACGAAGGCCGAGCCGTGCCGATGGGGTATCGACTTGCCGCCGGGCTTGTAGGTCACCACCGCTGCGGTGATGGTCTTGCCTGGCACGTTGGGCAACGCGTGGGAAAAGGCCGGCACCACCGTCTCGTGCTCGACGGGCTTCACGGATGCCCCCACCGCTGCACCGGCAGCAAGCAGAGCGACCAGCATGAAGGGCGGAATCAGCGGACGTGCGTTCATGGGAATGCTCCTCGACAGAAATGGGACGTTCCGCTTGGCCATGCCCAGCGGCGGCTCTTGCCATGCCATCCTGGCTCGTCGCGCTCTCCGATTCTTTTCCAATCATGCCGCGGCTTGATCATTCCGGCAGATCGCACGGCCCGCTTGCCCGGCGGCTTCGACCCGCCCCGCACCGCACCTCCGGGGTCATGCCATGCGCCTCGATCACCGGCGATCTGCGCTCGCGGCAGCCCAGGATCCTCGAGCGGAAGATCGCCCAGCCGCCAGATCAACTGGCGGCGCGCACGGCCAGAGGCTTCGCGTTTCCGGATGCCGCCACGGCTCAAAAATGATGGACGAATCGCAGCAGGAACTCATTGCCCTTGGGCCGGTTGCGGACATGCGATTCAGCGTAGGCATTGAAGAAGAGGAAGTTGTCACGATCAAGCAGCCACAACGCGCCGGGGCCCACCCCGAGAACCCGCTCCCTTCGGCCGGATACGTCGCTGCCGTTCACACGCGAATCGGTCAATTGCGTCAGGTAGTACGCATTGATGCCAACACCGAACTTTGGCGTGATGGCATAGGAAACCGCGAGATTCAGGTGGAAGGCTTGTCCGGCTTGCAACGTGCGCGCGTCGGGACCCAGCGAGTGCGGTGGATCACTATTCTTGAAGTTGTAGAGATAATGAATGCGGGTGGAGACGCTGACTTTTTTCGAGAGCGACAAGGTGGCGGACCAGAACGGATCGAGCGCCCAGGCATTCTTGCCTGGATTGACCGCCGTGGACGCGTTGTATTCCCCGGTAGGCGCGAGGATGTCGAATTCAAAGCTCTGCGACAGTTGCCAGCCGTTGCGGAAGGTGATGGGGTTGAACTGATAGATGGGTGCAAAAAGAATGTCGCCGATGCCCGTCTGCGAGCGCAGAACAGCGCCGCCCACGCCGTCATGCACCGAGGCCGAGACCACGGTGGGCACGACCAGGTCGAAGGCCAGCCGGCCCGGGCCGATCTGCTGCGGCATGTAGTAGGTGATCTGGTTTACGTCAGCCAGCAGGCTCAGGCTTTGTCGCGGCAGCGGCAGCCGGCGGCCAAGCCCGTCGTTGATTCGGCTTGCCGAGTAGTACTCGATGTAGTTCTGATAATAGAAACCCGGGCCGGACGGCAACACGCCATCGAGATAGGACGTCAGACCCAGGTTGATCGACGGCAAATCACTGGCCCGGACACTCCCGGTCGCCGCCATGATGCAGATCGGCGCAGTCAACAGTGCACGCCGGGCGATTCGAGACAGGCTTGCAGATGACGTCATCACGGTGCTCCTCATCTCATGGTGATCGCGCGGCGCACGACAGCACGGAGCTTGCGCGGCGCACCACTGGATCTATTGAAGGAACTCGCTTTGCCTTGGCCGATTTGATCAACCCGCCGGGTGGTTGCCGAGCGCGTGCCATGCGCGTCTCGAGTTGCCGTACGTTCGTGCCGCCACTGCAGGTTCCGCCAAACGGCATTCGCTGCGCAGTGATTGAACAAGCACCGCCACGAACGTCCAAGAAACCGCCGCACTGGCTGCCCAGAATCTGTCCCCGACATCGCCCTGCCGATCAGCGTGATCCCCGGGCCCAAAGCGGAGACGTCACATGGCCAAGGTTCTGGTTCTCTACTATTCGGCGTACGGCCATATCGAGACGATGGCGCAGGCTGTTGCCGACGGCGTGCGTCGAGGTGGCGCCACGGCGGATATCCGTCGGGTCCCGGAAACGGTGCCCGAGGAGATCGCCAGGAGCGCTCACTTCAAGCTCGACCAGACAGCACCGGTGGCAGCCATTGCCGAGCTGGAAAACTACGATGCCATCATCGTCGGTACCGGCACCCGCTTCGGTCGCATCTCCGCGCAGATGGCGACGTTCCTGGATCAGGCCGGCGGCCTGTGGGCACGTGGTGCGTTGAATGGCAAGGTCGGCGCCGCTTTCTCGTCGTCGGCCACCCAGCACGGCGGCCAGGAAATGACCCTGTTCTCGATCATCGCCAACCTGCTGCATTTCGGCATGACCATCGTCGGCCTGCCCTACAGCCACCAGGGCCAGATGACGCTCGATGAGATCGTCGGCGGCGCGCCCTACGGCGCCACCACGATCGCCGGCGGTGACGGCTCGCGCCAGCCCAGCGCGATCGAGCTAGAAGGCGCCCGCCACCAGGGCGAACTGGTGGCGCGCACGGCCATCAAGCTGCGCGGCTGATCGACTTCACCACGCCTGCTCCGTCAACTGTTTGAGGAATGCACACATGTGGATTGATGTTCTGGCGCTGCTGATCGGCATGGTCGCCGGCCTGCGCGCGATGACCCCCTTGGCGGTATTGAGCTGTGCCGCACGCATGGGCTGGCTGCCACTGCAGGGCACCCCGCTGGCCTTCATGGGTTACGCCCTCACGCCATGGATCCTGGTGCTGGCTGCACTGGGCGAACTGGTCAACGACAAATTGCCCAGGACGCCCAGCCGCATGATCCCGATGCAATTCGGCACCCGGCTGCTGACCGGCGCATGGGCAGGCGCCACGCTCACCGCCAGCCAAGGCACGCTGTGGCCCGGCCTGATCGTCGGTGCCATCGGCGCCGCCATCGGCACCTGGGCTGGCCACCGGGCGCGACGCGCGCTGGCCCGAGCCTTCCACAACGATGTCCCGGCGGCGCTGCTGGAAGACGCCGTGGCGATCGCCGCGGCCGTGATGATCGCGCTCGCGTCGGCTTGAGTGCGCTCTTGCAGAAACTTCTTCAGAGGTACATCAACGATGAAAACCCTGGCTGCTGTCGTCGAAGCCGTGAAGCAACCATTCCAGCTCGAATACGTCGAGCTGCCCGAGCCGGGCGATGACGAAGTGCTGGTACGCACCGTCGGCGTGGGTTTGTGCCATACCGATCTGGCCAGCAAGGACGGACTGATCGACGCGCCCTTCCCCACCGTGTTCGGTCACGAGGGCGCGGGCATCGTCGAGCAGGTGGGACGCAACGTGACCAAGGTCGCGCCGGGCGACCATGTGGTGCTGGCGCCAGCCTTCGACGGCACCTGCCCCCACTGCCTCAGCGGCGAGCCGATGTACTGCGACAATTTCCTCGCGCTCAACTTCCAGACCGACCCGCACGGCCCTCACGCCACGCGCGAAAAGGGCGGCAGCGCGCGACTGGGGTTCTTTGGCCAGTCCTCGTTCGCGCACTACGCGGTGGTCAACGAACGCAGCACGATCAAGGTGCGCGAGGACGTGCCCCTCCAGCTGCTCGGCCCGCTCGGCTGTGGCATCCAGACTGGCGCGGGCACCGTCATGAACGGCATCCGGCCCAAGGCCGGCTCGTCGATCGCGGTGATCGGCATGGGCCCGGTCGGGCTGGCTGCGATCATGGCGGCGCGGGTCTGCGGCTGCACCACCATGATCGCGATCGATCAGGTAGATGCGCGACTCGACACTGCGCGCGAACTCGGCGCCACGCATGTCATCAACACCCGGCAGGTGGACAATCTGGGCGAGGCGATTCGTGCCATCGCACCGCGTGGCGTTGACGCGATCGTGGATGCTGCGGGCGTGAACGCGCTGATTGGCGCCGCCATCGGCGGCCTGGCGATACTCGGACACATCGCCTTGGTGGCGGTGCCGTCGGTAGCCGGAAGACAGTTGGAATTGCCCTGGCTGACCTTCCTGCTGGCCGGACAATCCGTGCAGGGCTACATCGAGGGCAACGCGATCTCCGAGGTTTTCGTTCCGCAACTGATCGAGCTGTACCAGCAGGGACGATTCCCGTTTGACCGGCTGATCAGCTTCTATCCATTCGAACAGATCGAGCAGGCCGTGGCCGACCAGCTTTCCGGCAAGGTCATCAAGGCGGTACTGGAAATGGAGCGCTGAGCCGGTGCGCGACACGTCGAGCCCTGCCGCCGTGGCCGACCGACTGACGCCGGAGCAGACCGGGCATCTGCGCCACTTCGAGAATCTGTCGCTGCTGCCCGCCAACGACTGGTCGCTGATGCAGGGCATGGCCACCGGCCAGGACGATTTCGGCGCCTATCGCTTCCAGCTGGCCTACATGGCCTATGCCCTGGCCATCACCCACGTGCATCGCCTGCCCGCGGCGCCGGGCGTGTTCAAGCCGATCTTCGAGCGGATCATCGGCAAACTGCTGTTGCCGGAAGTGTGGTTGTACTGGCGCGATGTCAGCCGCGGCGGCAGCATCTTCAACTCGCACCTCAGCGAGCGCTACCACGAGGAATGGGATCCGGTAGCGCGCGACAACATCATGTACAGCGCCTACGTGCAGTCGCTGGTACTGCTCTACAACGTGCTGTTCGACGATGACCGTTACGCACGACCCGGCGCGATCACCTTCGAACACTGGTCGTACTTCTGGGGCGGCGACGGTCACCGCTTCGCGTACGACCAGAACACGCTCAACGAACACCTGTATTGGAAAATGGTGGAAAGCGGTTACCTCGGCGTGGCGTGCGAACCGAACTGCATCTTCCAGATCTGCAACCAGCCGGCGATCCTCGGCTTCCGCATGCACGACCTGCTCACCGGCGGCAGTCGCGCCGAAGAGGTGACGCGCGGCTACGAGCAAGCCTGGGCGCAATTCGGCCGCATCGGCGACAACGGCCACTATCACGTGATGTTGTCCGAAGACACCCACGCTGTTCGCCCCAACGCGGCGCAGGCGCCGTGGGTGGACGCATGGTGCGGCGCGCTGATGAACATGTGGAACGGCGATTTCGTGCGCGCCAACTACCCGCAGCAACTGGCCGATCTGCTGTTGCAGCAGCCGGACGGAACGCTCTCGGTCAAATCCGCGCCGCGCCCGCCGGTGAAGGGCCACACCGTGCTCAACGACGATTCCGACTTCGGCTGGGTGGCAGCATGGGCGTCGGAAATGGGTGACGAAGAAACCCTGCGCGGCCTGCTGCAGCATGCCGATCGCCACATGGCACCGCAGTGGCGCGACGGCGGGCTCTACTACCCGCGAAACGACCGCACCGCGGACGCTGCTGGATACCGTACCCTGGTCGAGCCGATGACCGGCAACGTGTTGCTGGGCTATGCGCGACTCAATGTGCGCGACGGACTGCGCGGCGTCTATGAGGCGCCGTGGAGCGACGGGCATTTTCGCGAGCCGGCGATTGTAGCTGTCGGTTCTGGCATGGATGTACTGCGAGCCCGCTTCGATCGCGCCACGCAATCACTGCTGTTTGCCCTCCAGGCGCGTTCCGACCAACCGGCATCCGAAGCATGGATCGCCCTCGGCCGCATCACTGGACGCGGACCCTGGCGCCTGATGTTCGATGTCGAGCAGGTGGCGCATGGCGATGACACCACGCTGAAATGCACCGGTCCGGTTTCACTGCAGCCGACCGATCGTGGACTTGAGCTGCACTGGTCGGGCCAACGGGTGCAAATCATGCAGATGATTTTCGAGCACGACGCCACCGCGGCGCCCAGCCCATGAGATCGGAATCAGGGATGGTCAACGCAATGCCTGGCTGCGGTGAGTTTTCGCTCATCGACCATTTCAACCGCACGGTGACCGAACAGGTATTTCGCGACGAGCACACGCTGGTGCTGTTCGGCTTCACCCATTGCCGCGTGGTCTGCCCGCGTGCGCTGGCCCGCTACGCCGGCGTGCTCGACCAACTGGCCGGCGAAGGCTGGCCGGTTCGTGGCATCTACATCAGCGTGGACCCCGCACGCGATACGCCCGAGGTGATGCGCGACTACCTTCAGCCCTACCCGGCTTTCCTTGGCCTGACCGGCGACGACGCGCGGATCGACCAGGCCAAGGCCGCCTTCCGCGTGTTTGCCCGGCGCGTCAGCGATCCGGATGAACCCAACGGCTACCGCGTGCCGCACACCGCCATCGCCTACCTGCTCGATGCGGAGGGACGCTGTCTGGCACATTTCGCCGATGCCCTCGCCGCCGAGGAAGTGCTCGATCGCATGCGCCCTTTGCTGGCAACGCAGCTACGTCAATCCGGCGCTTGATCCGGGCCTGCCTGCCGAATCCCGCGCAAGCGCCACCACAACCGCGCCGATGCGTACGCCGCGCGTGCCGGCACTACCAGCGACACTTCGGTGCCATTCTCGTCGCCCCGACGCAGCAGCAATCGCGCACCGATTTTTTCCGCCCGTTCGCGCATGCCCTGCAAACCCCAGTGCCCGGCACGGCCACCGTCACGCAGCACGGTTTCATCGATGCCGTCCCCGTCATCGCGGACCAGAACATGCAGCCCGTCGCGCCGCCATTGCATGCACAACGCGACCGAGCTTGCATTGGCGTGCACGAAGGCGTTGCGCAATCCCTCGCGGGTGATATCGAGAATTTCCTGCGCCGCCTCGGGGATCAGTGGCCGCGACGCCCCCTCCTCCGTCAGGGAGAAACCCGCGCGATACAGCGTGGTGTAGTCCAGCGCTATGGCGCGCAGATCACCGGCCAGATCGGCCGAGGCCTCGACGCGACGCAGCGCGATGATGCGGTCGCGGCCATCGATCAGCATGTCGCGCGCGCGTACCGCCACGTCGGCCATCTCCTGCCGGTGCGCCGGTTCCAGCCGGGGGCTCGCCGCCCAGGTCTGCAGCCGCAGCTGCAAGCCCTGCACGCCTTGCAGCAGGGTGTCGTGCAGATCTCGGGCGATGCGCTCGCGCTCGTCGACGCGTATGTGCATTTGCCGCCGCAGCGCTCGCATGCGCAGCACATAAGCGAGCCACAGAACGATCGCCAACGGAAGCAACGCCAGCACACGAAACCACCAGGTTTCGTAGTACGCCGGCGCACGTATCAGCGTGAGCGGTGCAGACAGGGCGGTGGCCGCGTCACCCTCACGCATGGCGCGTACCTGGAACTGGTAGCGCCCCGCGGGCACCTTGGTGAATACCGCTTCGCGGCGCGTGCCTGCATCCTGCCAGTCATCGAAGCCGGCCAGCCGATAGGCGAAGCGCACGCGCTCGGGATGGGTCAGTGCCGGTGTGGAGTACGTGATCCGGAACGAGCTTTGCGCGGCCGTCAGATCGATGCGCCGGTCAGACGGCTGATAGGTGGCCGTACCGCTGCTCACGGTCTCCACCACCACCGGCGGCAGCGGCGGGTCCTTGCGCATATGCACGGGATCGATCCAGGCGAGCCCACCAATGGCATGCGTCCAGATGCGTCCATCGTCGGACAGGCGCAGCGAGGGCAGCGTGCGATCCGCATCGGGCGTGCCTGGCACGCCATCGCCGGTGGTGAACGATCGGTACGTTACCGGCGTGCCCGGTTGCGACCGCGCCCTGGCTATATCCGTCGCGGGAATCCTGGACACGCCTTCGAGCGTTTGCACCCACAGGTCGCCCGCGGCGTCCCTGACCAGCCCGGTCACGGTCTGGAAGGCGTCCGGATCCGTGCTCGTCAGCGAGGTGAAGTGCTTGCCGTCGAAGAACTGGATGCCTTCGTCACCGCCGACCCAGAGCAGCTCGCCATCGACCAGGATCGAGCGCACCGCGCCGACGCGCAGGTTCTGGCGCTCGTCCCAGATCCGCTCGACGCCGCGCGACAGTTCGATCAGCCTGTTGCGCTTGAGGCTGCCCAGCCAGAGGCGGTCGTGACGATCCACCGCCATCACCTTGACCACGGTCGGCTCGCTCAGCACGTCGCGCCAGCTCTTGCCGTTCCACGCGGCAAGCCCGCTGCCCACCCGCGCCCGCGCAACAAACAGCGTTCCCTCGGCGTCGCGCGCCATGCTGTGTGGCGCGGGGCCCGGGTTGGGCGGCGGAAACGACACCACCAGGCGCGGCTTGCCCGGTGACAGTTGCCAGACGCCGACCGTGTTGGCTCCCCAGACCGAGCCGTCGGTCGGATCGCTGTAAGTGGCCAGCGTGTATTGCGGTACATCCGTGATTTCCCAGCCGGGCACCTGTGGCCCGACGTGCAGCACACCGAGCGTATCGCTGCCGATCCAGAGGTCGCCCGAGCGATCCAGCGACGGCGACACCTCATGGACGCTCGCGGGCAGCGCGACCGCGGTAAACGCCGCATGGCTGAAGCCATCCAGGCCATTGCCGCCGATCCACACATTGCCATTGCGATCCTCCAGCAGCGGCCACGGCGATCCCGGAAGATCGGGCACGACTTCCATATGCGGCACGGAATGGGTCTGCTCGGCCAGCCGCAGTGCCTGTGGCGAGATGTAATGCACCACGAAGTCCGTCGACGTCAGCCACAGCGCACCGCTGTGCGTTTCCACTGCCGAGATGACGACCAGCGGAATCGGCGGCATCACTTGCACCAGCTTGATGCCGTCCGTCCGATAGACCGACAAGCCGGTACGCTCAGCCAGGTAGAAACGCCCGGAGGGCCCGCCATACAGCCGCATGTAGCGCGTGCCAGGATGCGCGTTCACCCACTGCGTCAAGCCCGCGGGCCTCACCAGCATTCCCTGTCCCGTGGCGGCAACCCACACATTGCCGGCCGCATCGACGGCACCGCTGGAGAACGCGCTGGCACCCTTCGGCCCGTGCGGGTCGGCATGCCAGGCACCTGCCCTGAAATACATTACCGCCGTATCGGAAACCGCCCAGACGGTACCGTGTGGATCCTCGAAGAACGTCGCGCCGACGCCGACATAACCCTGCTTCTCGCCGAACTGGAAGAGATGGCCGTCTTTCAACAGCGTGGGGCCGGCGGTGTCGTTCTGAATCCACAAGCCGCCGCCTTCGGCCGGGAACAGCATGCCCAGCTGGGCTTCCATGAAGCGTTCACCGGGCAATGGCTTGAATGCCTGGAATTGCACGCCGTCGAAACGCACCAGCCCCTTGGGCCCGGCCATCCACAGGAATCCATCGGTCGTCTGCGCGAGCCGGGAGATGTAGCCCGGCGCGCCCTCCGCCGCGCGGTTGCTCGTGTGCTGGAAACTGCCCAGCGTCTCCGCCGCCGCGAATGCGCGTAGCGAAGCAGTCGCGAGCATGGCCAGCGCGAGCGCCATGCAAGCGATACATCGAAAGCGTCGGAAACGTTGCCGGCTGAAGGGGTGCGCGCGCGATGGAGGCATGGAAGCAAGATTCCGGATTGCCGACACCCGCGGGGGAATACCCTTGGATGGCACAGTCTTGCGCGATCATATCCTGCGCCCGGGCTGGCGCGACTTGTACTTTCTTGATCACCCGTCACCTGTTCCCGGCACCTGCCGTCACATCCGGACCGTCATCAGCGCGATTCTGCTGCGCCATGCCCCGTGGCCTGTTTCAAGCGCCATCGTCGTTGGCAGATCCTGGCCGACTACCCTTTCGGGTATTGAGCCCCGACGGGCAACGGCCGATATTGCGCGCGGAACCTGCATCGCTTGACACGGCAACAGTACCCGCGATCGGCTCTGATGAGCAGGAACGTCGGCGCCGCTGGCCGCAGGCCGACATTGCTCCCAAGGTCGTCACCGCGTCAGCTCGATCACCGACCATCGTTGCAGTTGTGGTCAACGATCACGCCGTGGACCCTTTGTGCCAGCCTGCACTGGGCGCCAAGTCCCGAGATCAGCATCAGGATTCTCGTTCGGCGTAGCATCAGCGCCCTCGCCAGGCAGCTTTTTCTGTGGGATCTTGTTTGGAATGGTATGCGCGGGTATGCGATGGCTCACGCCGGGATGCCTAAATGAATCTTTTTGACCATGGTCGACAAAAATTTCCGGTGGCCGCACTCGTAACCTCATCCGAGGCACTTGGCTGGCAGGGGATCGGAGCCGAGCTTCGGGCCCATCCGGCATGCGAGTTGGAGCCCTATACCTCAGCGCAGACCGAGGTCACCCTCGCACTTCGCAAGATCCCGGGCGCCGTCGTTTCGCGTGAGGCCAATGGTCTGCGTCAGAACGCCCCGGTTAATTCGGGGACCATCTGGATTAGTCCAAGCGGCATCGCGGAAGAAGCCACCAGGATCTCTGCTCCGTTGTCGGACATCGTCCACATCTATCTGTCACATGAGAGCTTTGCCGGGCTCGGCGACGAACTTGGCGGATCAGCGCTCACAGAGCAATCGCTCGATTACGTGGCGGACGGGCGCGACGATTTGATTTTCCAGATGGGTGTTTCACTCGTGTCGGAAATACGAAACCCCACATCGAGCGGCAGGGTGCTTGCGGAGTCTCTGGGGCTGTGTATTGCTGCGAGGCTCGCTCAGCGCTACTCATGCTCGTCAGGCGCAATCAAACCTTCGCCGACAGCGGGTGGCCGTGATCCTACCGATCCGCGCATGCGGCGGGTGATTGATTACATGATGGCTCATCTGGAACAGCCTATCGGCCTGAACGACCTGGCAGCTGTCGCTTGTCTCAGCCCGTTCCATTTCGCCAGGACTTTCCGGGACAAGACCGGGATACCTCCACACCGATATCTGAGCGTGTTGAGGCTAAATCACGCCAAAGTGTTGCTTGCCGCGGGTAACCGCGCGCTCTGCGACATCGCACTCGCCTGCCAATTCTCCAGCCAGACGAATTTCACGCGTGCGTTCCGCATATTTACGGGTGTCACCCCCAGCGAATTCCGCAAATCGTCATAGTGAAGCTCCCCCCCCTTCTCCGTGATGCCGGGTAACCGCAACCCGAGCATACGGATGGGCAAGATCCGCACAGACGACCGGCTTGAACGATCCGAACATCAGCGCATGTTACGCATAGCCCAGGGGAGTACTCATGCGCGCCGCAACGATGAAGGACGCTCCATCAATCCGGAAGCTGCAATCGCGCGACCATTCTATGGTCCCGCCAGGTTCGATGCCGTCCAAATACCCGTGTGCTGCCTACATCTTCGGGATAATGTTGCTCTGTGCAGCCCGTGGCGCGTTCGCCGCCGGGTTGCGGTGCTCGCACCATGCGGTAGCCGTTCTTCGTGCTGCGCCTGTCTACTGCCGCAGTTGGTCCTTCGACCTGTTGTGCGGCGGCTGGGCGCTGGCCGCACTATGGGTTGCGTACCTGGTACATCTCCATCGCGCGAGCGTGCATGAGCGCATCCGGGCCGCGGAGCGCGCACGCATAGCTCGTGATCTGCATGACACGCTCCTGCAGGGTATCCAGGGCCTGCAGTTGCGGCTGCAGACTTGGGCAGCAGACGAATCGTTCGAGTTGCGGCAGCGCCAGGAGATGAGGGAAGCAGCCGAACGCATGCACGTCATGCTGATCGACGGCCGCGACCGCATCGTCGGGCTGCGCCGGCCGGATACGGAGACCAGCTTCGTCGCGAGCTTGCGAGCGATCGGCGAAGACTACGCCTTATTGCATCCGGCGCGCTTCACCGTGAACGAGGAGGGTGAGCCTTTCACTCTTCGGCCTGGAATCGCGGCGGAAGCCATCGACATCATTCGTGAAGGCTTGCGCAATGCTTTTGAGCATGCCGCCGCAAGCAACATCGAGCTGACCATACGGTGGTCACGTGACGGGTTGTTCCTGTACGTGAGAGACAACGGCTGCGGCGTCAGTCACCGCGTTCTCCGTGCAGGCCGACGCCCTGGACACTGGGGCTTGGTGGGGATGCGAGAGCGGGCTGCCCATATAGGGGCAACGATGAATCTTCGAAGTGTGAAGAACGCAGGCACCTGCCTTTCCCTGCATCTCACGTACGGCTGCATGCCGCGCCATGCGCATCTGCAGAGGTGGCATCCCCTGAGGCGCGTGGCCTCCGATTGCTGAGCCGTGTGCCTGCGGAAAGACTTCGCGTCAACAATCAGCCCGCGCCAGAGCGGGACCTCGCCGACAGATTCGCATCGACTACCCGTTCGGGTATTGAGCCAAGACCGGCGACAGCCGATATTGTGCCGACTCACCGTGGTCCGGATGCGGACAAGGCCATCATGCAGCCTGGTGCCATCTTCAAGCCGGAGGCGTCATCATGAGCAGCAGCGACGGCATCATTCGGGTTCTCATCACCGACGATCACCCGGTCATGCGCGACGGACTGCGCGCCGCCATCGCGCAGGAAGCCGACATGGAGGTGATCGGCGAGGCGAGCGATGGTGCCGAGGCGATCGAGCGCTACCGTGCCCTGCAACCCGACGTGACGCTCATTGATCTCCAGATGCCGAACGTCGACGGGCTGGAAGCGATCCAGGCGATCCGTGCCGAATTTCCGCAGGCCGTGATGGTGGTGTTGACCACCTTCCCCGGTGACGCGCGGGTCACCCGCGCGATGAAGCTGGGTGCGATCTCCTACCTGCTGAAGTCGGCTTGCCGTGACGAGATCCTGCGCGCGGTGCGGGCCGCCGCCGCTGGGCGCCACGTGGTGGCCGCCGAGGCGGCGCAGAACATCGCCAATCACCTGGGCTCGGAGTCACTGACCCTGCGTGAGTTGAGCGTGCTGCGGCTGGTGGCCGAGGGCAAGAGCAATCGGGACGTCGCCCGGGCGCTCAACATTTCCGAGGACACGGTCAAGGCGCGCATGAAGAGCCTGATGGCCAAGCTCGATGCCGAGGACCGGACCCACGCGGTGACCATTGCGATCCGCCGCGGCTTCATGGAGTCCTGAAGTCGGCTTGCGCTGATCAGGCTGCGCAATCGCGGCGCCACGCCCCGGGACTGCGACCCATCCTGCGTCCAAAGCTGCGGGTGAAGTGACTCTGGTCGGCAAAGCCGGAGGACAGAGCCACGTCCGCCAGCTGCATCGAGCGATCGCGCATCAGCTCCATGGCGCGATCGATACGGCGTTGCAACAGCCACTGGTGTGGCGGCATGCCGATACTCTTTCTGAAACCACGCACGAAGGCACTGGTCGACAAGCGACACGCCTGCGCGAGTTCGACCAGCGCGATGCCGTCGACCAGATGCTCGCGCATCAGCTCCTTGGCCTTGCGCTGCTGCCATGCCGCCAGTCCACCCTGGATCACATGGCAAGCCGAGCGCATGCCGCCATAGCTTGACGCCAGGTGATGTCGCACCGCCAGCAGCACATGGTCGACGAACAGCTGGTTGCCACGATGCTCCCCGTGCAATGCCGGCAGCAGGCACTGGCCGAGGCAGTCGATCACGGTGTCGTCGACGAAGCGGCCCGGTTCCTGGCGCAGCTCGTTGCAGGCCGGCTGGCCCAACTCGTCCGCAAGTTCGGACAGGGCCTGGCACGGCACGTAGAAATTCAGTGAATGCACCGGATCGCCCAGCCACGCGACGGGATCGCGCTTGAGGTCGTAGATGCAGCTGCAACCCCGCTCGAAGGGTTGCACCGGCACCGGCGCCCCGTCCAGCCACAGCTCATGCCGACGCAGCGCGCGAAACTGCAATCCCACCAGATAGCCATCATCGTTGCCCAGCGGCGCCCGGCAACCTTCGCCGGCGGGATCGAAGCGAATTTCGGTGGCGGCCAGGGCCTGGCCGCCCGGCGTGGAGCTCAGCACCGTGGGCGGATCGCCCAGATCGAACGAGCGTCCCAGGCGCTCGCCGAAAACTCCCTGCAGCATGTCTGCCGTCCCCGGACAAGGTGTCCGCCAGCTCGCGTCGGCGCGAGGTTCGAGAACGATCGTAGGCAGGAAGCTGGCCGGATGATGCCCTCCTTCGGGTACATCTCAGCTACCCTGCATGATGCTTCCATACGGGCAAATGGGCGTCCATATCCCGCAAGTTCCCCGCGTGACAAGCGTCAGGGTTTTCAGTACGCCATGCGTGGCCGACCAGGACGATCCATCGACTCACCGTCGGGGTTCCCCGGAATCCGCTCCCAGACCTGGTCCTCGTCGCCGTCCGCAAGTACCTCATAGGCGGTGCGCCCCTCGAAGGCGCGCTGATGCGTACACATCCAGTAGGCCGCCCGCTGGCGGTTGCCCACGTTGTCGAGCAGCGTCTGCGCCAGGGTGGCATGCCGGCACTCCAGCGTGGAAAAGGCATCCTGCACGATCTGGTCGCGCTCGGCATTTATCCGCGCAATCTCGCGGGCGACTTCACTGAAGTTCATGGTTGATTTGCGCATGGGATGCTCGATGGAGGGTTTTCAGTGGAGGTCGCGCGACGCGTTCCGGCCATCAGTCACGCTGGCCGTCACGTACCGAGCTCAGAAAGTCGATCACCGCCTGTGTGCGCCCGAGCGAGACCAGCTCCGCCGCGGTGAGGTAGCCGAGCTCGGCTATGCGGGTTTGCCGATACCAGCGCATCACGTCGGCCGGATCCGGCTCGATCTCGGCCGCCACGCGAAGCACGGCCAGCGCGGCGGGAATCAGGCTGAATACGGTGCTGTAGCTTTCTTCATTGACCGGTGCAATCAGCCGATCGGACGGATCGACGTGATACGCCGCGACAAGCAGCGCCCACAATGACCGCCTGGCCGGGTGGTTGATCGAAGGTAGCGCCCCCATCAGATCGTCCTCTTCGCTGGTGACGATCTCCACGATAGCCACGCATGGCGGCGCCGGATTGTCCGTTTTTGCGCGTTGTTGACTCTTTGTCGCCTGTTGGATTCGACGGTGCGGTCGACCGCGAACAGGCAACAGAAGGCAAAAACGTTCAAGCGGGAGCGACCGGCGGCTCACTAGAGTTGCCAGTCACATCAACCGCCAGAGGAACCGTCATGAGCCAGCGTCTCGATTTCTACAAGTCCAGCCCGGAGGCGATCAAGGCGATGATCGGCCTGGAACAGCGTATCGGAAAGTCGTCACTGGAAAAGGGGCTGGTCGAACTGGTGCGTCTGCGCGCATCGCAGATCAACGGCTGCGCGTACTGCATGGACATGCACACCGCCGACGCCCGCAAGGCCGGCGAGGACGATCGCCGCCTGGCCACCATCAGCGCCTGGCGCGAAACGCCGTTCTTCAGCGACCGCGAACGTGCGGCGCTCAGCTGGACCGAATCGCTGACCCTGGTCAGCAGCGACCACGTGCCGGACGACGTGTGGCAGGCGGTGCAGCCGCACTTCACCGACGAGGAGATCACCGATCTCACCTTGCTGGTGGTGGCGATCAACGGCTGGAACCGGTTCTCCATCGCCTTCCGCAAGATGCCGGCCTGACTGCGCGGACATGCTGGCGGGGCGCATGGCTGATGCGCCCCGTCAGTGTATCCAGGTCGCTCCCCTGACTGGCGTTGCCCGTTCAAGGCATCGGATGGCTGAACGTCAGTGCGCCAGCAGCGACGCTCGCAGCAGGTAGAGCAGGCCCCAGATCGGCAGGAAGATGAGTGCCGCCACTGCCAGGTCGCGGAAGTACAGCGCGCAGTCGTGACGCAGGCTGCCTTGCTGCAAACTTATCCCGCCACGGTGTGGTGCATGAAAGCGCCTGGCCATGGACCTGCGCACCATTCTCACGCGCGTTCGCGCCAATAGTTGTTGGCGGCGGCAATCGTGGCGAACTCCACCGCCACGCTGTGGCCTGCCGCCATCAGCATGGCCGGTTCTTGCGCGTAGACGTCGCGCAATCCGCCGCGGATGGCGTCGTCGGGTTGGATCGCCTTGATCGCCAACCTGGCCAGCTTGAAGGCGAGTTGCCGGCCTTCCTCCGGCGTGGCGGTGATCAGGGTGTTGCCGGGTACAAGGGCGAAAGACATGGAAGCGCTCCAGCAGGTGAAGTGGGAAGTGGCGGTTCTGCCGTGGCCTTACTGTCGATCACTGAACGACACCCCGTAGGCCGCCGAGCGGAAGTTCACCATCTGGTCTTCCACCTCGATGCCCCTGGGCAGACTGTTCGGCATGAAGACGATCTTCTTTTCCGCCGCCACGCTGTCAGGCACCAGCTGATCGATGGACAACGTGCCCAGCTCGATCTGCTGGCGCGAGTCCGGCCAGGCAATGGACGGGTCGTCGATGCGGTCGCCTTTGCCGGCAATCTGCAGCATCAGGCGAAACTGGACGGGAGCTGCGGCCACCCGCAAGCCGATCTCCTTCGCCAGATAGTCCGCCGCGGCCGCCCTGGTCTGCGCGTCGGTCAGATACTGCGCCGGCGCGACGGGAACGATCTGGTAACGGCCATAGGTGACCTTGCCGCGGGCATTGACGAACTTGAAGGTATTGACGCCGTAGTACGGCAGCGTGGCGTAGCTGACCGGCGCCGGTTTCGCCACGGTCAGGAAGTGCTTCGCTGCGGGGTGTGTTGCCAGATAGCCATCCAGTGCGGTGGGTTTGGCGGCGGTGGGGCCGCTGGCGGCAATGGCCTGCAGCAACTCGCGAAACTGGTCGGCGTTCTGGCTGGGAAAGCCGTTGAACGAATGCGACACGATGTCGGTGCTGCTGCCATCGCTCAGCGTGAAGCGGATCGCCAGGCCGCGCGGCGAGGCCAGTGGCGCGTTGTCCGGCGCGTCCGGCACGCCGGCAAAGTTCGAGAAGCGAATGGTCACCGGCACGCTGCCGCCTTGCAGATGCGGCGCACTCGAAACGCGCGCAGCCGAAGGTGACGCGGTGAAGCTGCCGGTGAGCATGATGCCCTTGGTGTGGATGGCACGCGCATGGTGGTCGCCGAACACGCTGTGCAGCGTCTCCACCATCTGGGTGGGCGTGTACTTCAGCGGCGGCTGCGGCGTGCTCACCTGGGCCATGGCGTTGCCGGCGATCAACGCGGTGACCAGCGGAAGCAATTTGAGCGCGGACGATCCACAAGCCTTCATGACGACTCTCCTTGGGCAGGTTGCACGGGGATTCGGTGTACGCGGGTCATCAGACCACCGCGTCCGCCCGACCACTTGCATGAACCTGCCGCCGCTAGGCCTTTCTTGCCATTCCGCGCACGGAATCGTGGAGATGGCCGGCCACCGTGTCCACGTGCTCGCCGCAGGCAGCATGGTTGGCGCGCGGGCCGTCGGTCGCGAGGCTTTGCCGCCGGCAATGCGCGACGCGCGCGGCCAGATCGTCGAGCAAGGGCGAGACTGGCGCGTCTCCGGCGTGGAGCTGACCGGGATCCAGCGCGAGCAGCCATTGCGCGATTCGCGGTGCCACGTCCTGGTGGATGCGCTGGCCTTCGTCCGTGAGCGACAGCCGGCTGCTGCGTCGATCGTGCGGGTTGCGCTGAGGGCTCAGCAAGCTGCGCTGGCTGAGCAGGTAGATCGCCCGCGACAGCGAACCGGCGTCTCGATCCAGCTGCTGGGCGAAATGGGTGAGCGTATGCCCGTTGCCTTCGGCCATGCCTGAGATGACCAGCCATTGCGACACCGACAGGCCGTGCGGCTGCAGCAGATCCTCGATGGCTTGCTGCAGGCCCTTGTGCAGGCGCTCCACCGCCAGCAACAAGTCGCGCAGGCCCGCGTGCCCGGCGCCGCCTGCGGACTCCGGACCATCGACGACGACGTTTGCCACGCTCACCGGAACACACGCTGCAGCAGGGTCACCATGATGCCCAGCAAGGCGAGCGCGGCGATCAGTTCGAAGTGGTCGATGTTGGCCAGCAGGGCCGCCTGCTGGCCGAGCATCTGCGCCACCCGCGCCACCGCGATCTGGCCCGCCTGCGCCGGGCCGACGCTGGCGCTCAGCGCATCCTGCAAATGGTGGACGGCGGCCTGGTAGAGCGGATTGTCGGGTGTCACCTGCGCGTTGAGCACGTTGTAATGCACGGTGCTGCGCCACTGCTGACCCAGCGTGGCGACCGAGATGCCCAACGCGATGCCGGCCTGGCCAAGCATGTTCTTCACCTGCTGCGCATTGGAAAACAGCGTCTCGTCGCTCTCCATCTGGCGAAACGTCTGCATCGCGGCGATCGGCAACATCGTCAGCAGGAAGACGTTGTAGCAGGCCAGCGCGGGCAGCACGTGCCACCAGGGGTCGGCGGAGGGATCAAGCCGCGCCAGCATGATGCCGAACAGCCCCAACGCGACGAAGCCGGTGATCCAGAACTTGCGCGGTGACGGATGCTTCGGCACAAGCTTCATGACGACCATGAAGGTCGCCGCCGCGGCCAGCGCGCCGACTGCCTCGAAATGCCCTACCGTTGCCCACGAATAGCCCAGTGTCCGCTGCAGCATCACCGGTATCACGTAGTTGTTCGAACCCAGCATCAGGTAGCCGAACAGGAACAGCATGATGCCGGCGATATAGCGGGTGTGCAGCATCGCGCCCAGGTGCAGCAGTGGCTGCCGATGCAGCCTCTGGTGACGGGCGTAGAAGATCAGTGCCAACACCGCCGCCACCAGCACACCGACCACGTACAGCGCGTCAGCGTAGAAGTCGTAGTAGAAGCGTTGCAGCGAATAGAGCAGTCCGAAGCTGCCGCCGACCAGCAGCACCTGCAGCCATGGATTCCAGTCGCTGCGCCCTTCCTCGTAACCGCGCAGGTCGTTGTTCAGGCTGTAGCTGGCAAGCACGAAGGCGACCACGTCGAGTCCGGCCAGCAGCCAGAAGATCGCCGACCACGTATCGCCGGAAACCGCCTGCGCTGCCAGCCACGGGCCGGCGGAGATGGAGAGCGCCAGCGCATAGCCCAGCGACTTGATGCCGAGGAAGCGCTTTGGCCCCACCAGCCGGTGATGGATGATCATGCGCGCCGAGGTGAACAATGCGCCGCCACCGACCGCCATCACGAAGCGGCCGAGCAGGAACGAGGCAAAGTCGTGGCTGGTCGCGCACAGCACCGCGCCGAACAGCGAGACTGCCGTGGCGCACTGCATGAACAGCCGCCCGCCGAGATGGGTCACCAGCCAACGCTGCATCGAGATCATCAGGATCGCCACGCTGGCATAGATCGCCGCGATCAGGCTGAAGTCCTCCGGCGTGATGCTCACCTCGCCCATGATCGGGCCGGCGCCGAACGCGACCATGCTCAATTGCAGGAACTCGATCGCGGTCAGCACGAAAATCGTGGCGCATACCAGCCATTCCCGCGTGCGTGCATTCATGACGATGATCTCCGGGCGCGCCGATGGCTACTGATTGGCCGCGATGATCTTGTCGACCACCGCGTCGGCGCTGGCCAGCTCATGCGCAAACACGTCAGTGCGATAACCATGCTCCGGCGAACCGGCCGTCACCAGTCGGCTGCCTTCGCGCTGACGGGTTGCCACGGAGACCTTCATCGACAGGCCGAGCTGCAACGGATGCTTCGCCACCTGCTGCGGGTCCAGCGCGATGCGGATCGGCACGCGCTGCACCACCTTGATCCAGTTGCCGGTGGCGTTCTGCGCCGGCAGCAGCGAGAACGCGCTGCCGGTACCGGCGTCCTGGCCGACCACGGTGCCGTGATAGACCACATCGTCGCCATACACGTCCGCCACCAGATCGACTTGCTGGCCGATGCGGATGTGCCGCAGCTGGGATTCCTTGAAGTTCGCATTCACCCACAGGTGATCCAGCGGCACCACCGACATCAGCGACACGCCCGGATTGATCTTCTGGCCGAGCTGCACGTTGCGCTTGGTCACCATGCCGGTGACCGGCGCGGGCACCTCGGTGCGATAGACGGCTATCCATGCATCGCGTACCTGCGAGGCGGCGGCCAGCACCTCGGGGTTGTTGGCGATCGAGGTGCGGTCGATCAGCGCACTGCTGCCCGCCACCTGCTGGGTAGCGACATCCAGTGCGGCGGTGGCGGCGCGCACGGCGTCTTCGGCATGCTTCACTTCCTCGCCCGAAATCGCACCGCTGGCGAGCAGCTCGTGCCGGCGGGCGAGGTCGGCCTTCGCCTTGGACAGCTCGACCTGGCGCAGTTGCACGTTGGCGCGCGTCTGCCCCACGTTGGCGTATTGCGCGCGCACCATGCGCACGCTGCGCGCCAGCTGGGCTTCGGCGCGGGCCAGCGCCAGCCGGGCGTCGGTGTCGTCGAGACGTACCACGTTGCTGCCGGCCTTCACGTAATCGGTATTGTCCGCACCGATGGCGGTGACGACGCCCGTGACCTGCGCCGTCACCGCGACCACGTTGCCATCGACATAGGCGTCCTCGGTGGTCTCGCGGTACTGGCCGGCGACCAGCCACCAGATGATCGCGCCGATGACCGCGATCACCACCACGGCGATGCCGAGCCACTGGCCCAGGCGCGAGCGCGGCGGTGGTGTCGGCGTTGGCACAGCGCTCTCTTGCGACATATTTGCATCGGTGTTCATGACTTGCTCCCGTGGGGTTGGGCATGGGCAATCGAGGTGGTGTCGGGTACGGCGGCCGGCTGGTAGCCGCCACCGAGCGCGCGGGTCAGGTTCAGCCGCAGCTCGCGCTGGCGCGACTGCGACTGGATCACCTGCTGCTTCTGCGCCAGCACCTGGCCCTCGGCCGCCAGTACCTGCAGATAGTTCGCCAGCCCGCTGCGGTAGCGCGCCTGGGCCAATGCGTAGGCATGCTCGGTCAGCCGCAGGGCCTCGTCCTGTTCGTGCACCTGTTGTTGCAGCCATTGCAGCGACACCAGCTGGTCGACCACGTCGTGCACTGCGGCGATCACGGTGGCGTTGTAGTGCTCCACCGCGGCGTCGTAGCCGGCCTGGTGCACACCGAGGTTTCCGCGCAAGCGGCCGCCGTCGAAGATCGGCAGCGAGATCGCCGGGCCGATGCCCAGCACGCGGCTGCCGGCATCGAGGAAGTCGTCGAAGCCCCGACTCTGCAAGCCGACCAGGCCATTGAGGCTGATGTTGGGATAGAACTGCGCCTTGGCGACCTTGATGTCCTGGCTGGCCGCCTCGACCCGCCAGCGATCGGCGACCACGTCGGGGCGACGGCCGATCAGCTCGGCCGGCAGGTTGCTTGGCAAGGTCACTTCGCCGACGCTTGCCAGTTGTGGCCGGGTGATGCGTGCCCCGGCATCCGGCCCCTGCCCTTGCAGCGCGGCGAGCTGGTTGTTGATCAGTGCGATGGATTCACCGATCGCGGCGATGCGCTCACGCGCGGCCGGCAAGGCAGCCTCGGCCTGAGTCAGTTCCAGCTGCGAGTCGATCTGTGCGGCGACCCGCTTGCGGGTCAGCTCCAGCGTCTGTTCGCGCTGTTTCAGCGTGTCCTGTGCCAGGTCGCGTTGCGCATAGGCCAGGTCCAGCCGCAGGTAGGTGCGCGCCAGCGCCGTGGTCAGCATCAGCCGCGCCGCCTGCAGGTCCACTTCGGCCGCGTGGGCGCGATCGAGGGCGGCGTCCGTGGCCGCGCGATTCTTGCCCCAGAAATCGAGCTCGTAACCCACCCCGAGCGACAGGTCGTTGATGGTCTGCCAGCTGCCGGCAATCGGCGGCGGCACGGTGCCGTTCTCGCTGAAGCGCTGGCGGGTGCTGTGCAGGCTGGCGTTGGCTTGCGGGTACAGCGACGCACCGACCACCTCGGCCACCGCCTGGGCTTGGCGCACGCGCGCTTCGGCAATGCGCAAGCCGGGCTGGCCGCTCAATGCGTCGTCCATCATGCGGTCCAACTGCGGGTCGCCGAAGCTGGTCCACCAGGTGTCCTGCGGCCAGGCGGCGGGCGAGAGCTTGCTGCTCGCCAGGCTCTGGCCGGCCGCCACCTGGCTCGGGTCGATCGCAGTGGCATGGGTATGCAGGCCGCGCATGCTGGCGCAACCGGCGAGTGCGAGTGCCAGCAGCGACAGCGCAAGCCGCGGCAGGGAAGCGGGTTTCAGGAGTAGGTGCAACGACATGTGGGCAACCCTCGATGTCTCGTCTGATAAAACAGCCTAGGCAGATATATGCCGACGCAAAAGCCTCAGGCGGTGCGTGCCGCGTTTTCCAGGATCTTTTCCAGCGACGCCTTCAACGCGACTGCCTCACGTTCTTCAAAGCCCTGCAGCAGTTCGCCGAAAACCGCCTGCACCTGGCGTCGCGCCTTCGGCACCAACGCCGCGCTTTGCTCGGTCAACTCGATCAGGTAGCTGCGCCGGTCGTCCGGGTTGGCCACGCGACGAACCAGGCCCTTCTTCTCGATCCGGTCCAGCAGCCGGGTCATCGCGCCCGAGTCGTAACCGAGCACCCGGCACAAGTCGCCGATCGTGCTGCCGCGGCCCTTGGCGATGGTGTTGAAGACCACGAACTGGGCCGCGGTGATGTCCAAGGGCTGCAGCTCGCGTTCGATCGAACTCCAGATCGCGTTGCGCACGCCGGTGATCAGGAAGCCGAGCTCGCCGGTCGAAAGCTGCGACTTGATGCTGGCTGGCGTGGTTTTCATGATCGTCTCCTCGATGACGACCGCAATTTATCTGCCTAGGCTGTTTCTGTCAAGTGATGGTATTTCGACGCCGGGATCTGCCTGCAGCATGAAGGCCGCGGTGGGCACATGATCGGCGGGCCAGCCGGCCGCGTATTTCACGAAGCATCCGCCACTGGAACGAAATGATCCCGGACGGGAACGATCAGACCTGGCCCGCCCCGCCGTCCACCGCCAGCTCGGTACCGGTGCGAAGGCGATGATCACGCCGATTTTCCGGCGCGTCCGTCACGGATGCACCGGGGTTTGTTCGAACCTGCCGGACGGCAGCTAGGCCGTCCGGCGACGGGTTGATCAAAGCTGGCTCATGCCGCCGTCGATCACGATTTCGGTGCCTACGATGAAGGCCGACTCCGCGGCCGCCAGATGCAGCACGGTGGCAGCGACCTCGCCCGGCTCACCGAACCGGCCCAGCGGCACCTGCCCCTGGATCTGCGCGGCGGTGGCTTCCAGCGTGGCCGCGTCCAGGCCCAGCTTGCCGTACAGCGGCGTGCTGATCGGGCCGGGGCTGACCACGTTGACGCGCACGCCACGCGGCAACAGCTCCGCCGACAGCGTCCTGGCCAGCGAGATCAGTGCGGCCTTGCTCGCGGCATAGACCGACGAGTTCGGCATGCCGATGTGCGCGTTGATCGAGCCGTTGAGCACGATCGACGCACCGGCGTTGAGCAGCGGCAACAAGGCCTGGATCTGGAAGTAGGCGCCCTTGACGTTGGTGTCGAAGCCCTGGTTCCACAGTGCCTCCGTGACCTCGGGCAGCGGCGCGAACTTCGCGCTGCCGGCGTTGATGAACACGGCATCCAGCCGGATCTGCTGGCTGGCCAGCGCGACGGCCAGCTCCCTCGCGTCGGCGACGACGCCGGCGTCATTGCGCAAGGCGATCGCGCTGGCGCCCAGGCTGGCCTTCGCCGCTGCCAGGGCCGCCGGATCGCGACCGGTAATGACGACTCGCGCGCCTTCGGCGACAAACGCCTGGGCCGCGGCCAAGCCGATGCCGCTGCTGCCGCCGGTGACGAGTACGGACTTGCCTTCGAAACGATTCATGATGTGCTCCAGTGTGGTTGGGGTGGTTCAGTGAGCACAGCTTGTTCCCGGCTCGCCGCTTTGCCGTACCATCGTTTCGACGAACTCGTTCGAAGGAGTTGCACATGTTGTCCGACGACGAACTGGCCCTGCTCGAAGCGATCCGCAGCACTGGCAGCCTGTCTCGCGCGGCGGCACAGCTGGGCAAGGCGCCTTCCACCGTGTCGCATGCGGCGCGCCAGCTCGAAACACGTTTCGATGCGCTGCTGTTCGACCGCCGGCGCTACCGGCTGCAACTCACTCCGGCCGGCGAGCTGCTGACCAACGAGGCCGGGCGGCTGATCCTGGATTCGGCGCGGCTGGGCCAGCGCGTGAAGCAGGTGGCCAGCGGCTGGGAAGACCGCCTGCGCATCGTCACCGACGAGGTGCTGGAGTTCGAAACCCTGCTGCCGGTGATCCGCGCGTTCGACGCCCTGCAGTCGGGTGTGTCGCTGCGCCTGACCCACGAGGTGCTCGGCGGCACATGGGAAGCCCTGCGCGAGGGGCGCGCCGAGCTGGTGGTGGGCGCCACCAATGAGCCACCGGCGATGCCGAAGCTGCGCTGGTTCGAACTCGGAACGATGGACTGGGTGTTCGCCGTCGGCGCGCACCATCCGCTGGCCGGAGCCGCCGAGCCGCTGTCACAGGACCTGATCAGCTCCTGTCGCTCGGTGGTGGTGGCCGACTCCTCGCGCAGCCTTGGCCGTGCTTACGGCGTGCTCGGCGGCCAGGCCACGCTGGCGGTGCCGAGCATGCGGGCGAAGATCCTCGCCCAGCGCGACGGCCTGGGCGTGGGCTGGCTGCCGCGCCACCGCGCCAGCGCCCTGCTCAGGGACGGCCAGCTGGTGGAAAAGAAGATGATCGATCCGCGCGAACCGAACACGCTCTACGTCGCCTGGCGCAGCGATCACGAAGGTCGCGCACTGGCCTGGTGGCTGGAGCAACTGCGACAGCCACGGCTGGCGAAGCGGCTGATCCAGGGCCTGCCAGTATCGCCCTGAGCCACCGCACGCGCGCGACGAGGGACAAGCTTGCGCCCCGCCATGCCAAGGCGCATGGGTGATGGCGACTCCGGCGAACACCACATCGCAGGTTGTCGGTGGTGCGAGGGCGCGAAGAACATCCAAACCGAAGAAAGATCGTGCAATCCATCATGGCCGGCATGGCCACATGCTTCGCACAGCTTTGGTGTCCCGTGAACACGGTAGGCACCAACGCCGACGAGCACGCCCGGGACAGTCCGGCCAGACGAGACGATGCCATGCCCACCCGACAGTCCACTGCACCTCGACACGACCGGATGAAAGCCGTCCGCGTCCACCAGTTCGGTGCCATTGATGCCATGCAAATGGAGGAAATCGAGCGCCCCGTGCCAGCTGCGGGACAAGTGCTCGTCCGCGTGCATGCCGCGGGCGTCGGACCGTGGGATGCGTGGGTGCGTGCTGGCCTGAGCAAGCTTGGGCAACCGTTGCCGCTGACCCCCGGCTCGGACATCTCCGGAACGGTGGAAGCGGTCGGTGAAGACGTCAACGAACTGTTTCCGGGCGACATCGTCTACGGCGCAACCAATCCTCTGTTCACCGGCGGCTACGCTGAATTCGCCGTTGCCGAGGCCGGCATGCTTGCGCTCAGACCGCAGCGGCTCAGCCATGTGGAGGCCGCCTCGATCCCTGTCGTGGCCTGCACCGCGTGGCAACTGGTGCACGTACACGGCGAAGTGGATCACAGCAGACGCGTGCTGATCCACGGCGCTGCCGGCAACGTGGGCGCGTATGCGGTGCAGTTTGCAAAACTCGCCGGCGCCTTCGTGATCGGCACCTGCCGGCATGCCGATACCGCCGTCCTCGAACAGCTGGGTGTGGATGTCATCGTTGACGTGGACGCCGGACGATTCGAGGAAGCAGCGGAGAATGTGGATGTGGTCCTCGACACCGTGGGCGGCGACACGCTGGAGCGATCCGTGGAGATCGTGCGCCCGGGTGGCGTGATCGTCTCCTCGGTCGCTCCGCCCGACCCGGGCCGGACCGCCAGCAAGGGCATTCGCGGCGCATTCTTCTATGTATCGGTGGATACGGCCAACCTCACGCAAATTGCCCGTCTGCTCGACGCCGGCGACATCGTGTCCAACGTGGGAGACGTGCTGCCTTTGTCGCAGGCACGTCTGGCCCACGCGATGCTGGACGGCAAACCGCACAAGCCGGGCAAGATCGTTCTGACGATCCAGCCGTGATCCGCATGGCATGAATGCCCCTCCCGGATACAGCCACCGCTTTCGTCGTGTCCCTGGCGCGCGTATCGAATGCACACGTTGCGCCAGATCAGCGCAGGAAACCGGTTGCGCTCATCGGCATGCGCGCGCAACGTCCAGGCGTCGCTCCGCTTCGATGGCGCACAAGGGGGCGCCCAGGTAAAAACCCTGCAGCTCGTCGCAACCGGCCGCGACCAGGAACGCCGCCTGCGCCGCGTCAGCGACACCCTCGGCGGCCACCGTCATGTGCAGCTCGTGCGCCACGGCGATGATGGTACGAACGATCGCGGCATCGGCGGCGTCGTTCGGCAGGCCACTTACAAAGCCCTGGTCGATCTTCAGCTTGTCGATCGGGAATTGCTTCAGATAGGCCAGACTGGAATAGCCGGTGCCGAAGTCGTCCAGCGACAGCCCGATGCCCAGCGCCTTGAGTTCGGCCAGCGTGCGCTGCACGCGCCACACGTTCTCCATGAACGAGCTCTCGGTGATCTCGATGTCCAGCATGGCCGGCGGCACCAGGTAACGCCGCAGCGCGCCAGCCACCTGCGCGACCAGCCCCGGCCGCTGCAACTGCTGGGCCGAGACATTCACGGCGACGCTGAAGTCGCGATGGCCGCGATCCAGCCATTCACGTACTTGCCGACAGGCGGCGTCGAGCACCCACTCGCCAATCTCGGGCATCAGGCCGAGCGCTTCGGCGATCGGAATGAAGCGATTCGGAGGAACCACGCCGAGCTGCCGGCTGGTCCAGCGCAACAGCGCCTCGAAACCGGTCAGCCCCCGGTTGGCACCCTCGTGCTGCGGTTGATAGTGGAGCGTCAACTCGCCCAGCCGGATCGCATCGCGCAGGTGGTTGCCCAGCAGCAGGCTGTCCTCCAGCTTCTGCATCTGCCGCGGTGAAAACTCGCAGGCACGGTCGCGGCCTTCCTGTTTGGCCTGGTGCATGGCCGCCTCGGCACGTCGCAGCAGCAGCTTCGCATCGCTGCCGTGTTCGGCCGAATGACTGATGCCGACGCTGGCGGTCAACAGCAGGCGGTAATCCTCGCCTTCGATCGGCTCGGCCACCGTGGCCCGCAGGCGTTCCGCCAGCTCCAGCACCGCGGCCGGCGACAGCGCGGCCACCGTCACCACGAATTCGTCGCCGGCGAAGCGCGAGATCCGCCCCCGCCCATCGAGGGCGAATTGCAGGCGAATGGCCAGGCGCTGCAGCACGTCGTCGCCGGTGGGATGGCCTACCGATGCGTTGACCAGCTGGAAGCGATCCAGCCCGATCACCAGCACCGATGCCGGCACGGCCGCATGACGCAGGATTTCCCCCAGCGAGTGCTCCAGCATCAGGTGATGCTGCAGACCGGTGACCGGATCATGAGTGGATGCATAAGCCAGTTCCGCTTCGATCCGCCGCCGGTCGGTAATGTCGCGGGCCACCGCATAGACCAATTCGTCCGGCGCCACGAACGATGCCCATTCCAGCAGGCGCTCGCTGCCGTTGCGGCAGAAGCAACGGGTCACGAAGTCATGTATTCGCTGGCCGGCAGCATCGAGTTGCGACATCGGATCGACGTCCAGCGCATCGCTTTCCAGACGCAGGAAGTCGCGATAGCTGCGCGATTTCAAGTCCTCGGCGGAATAGCCGGTCACGCGCGGAAACGAGGGATTGAACTGCACCAGCCGCTGCGACTTCGGATCGATGATGCAGAAGATCTCCATCGACATGTCGAAGAAGCGATTGCGCTCGCGCAGGCGACGGTTCCGTTGCTCGCTTTCGATCGCGATGGCGGTGATCGGCAACATGCGATCGATGCTGTAGAGCTCCTCCGCCCGCGGCTCGCGCGGCTCGTGGAAGTACACCGCGAAGGTACCCAGCACGTTGCCGCCGCCACCGAACACCGGGGTCGACCAGCAGGCCTTCAGCCCATGCACGAGAGCCAGCGACTTGTAGTTTTCCCAATACGGGTGGGTGGCGATATCGGCCACCACCACGCGTTCGCGGCGCCATGCGGCGGTACCGCAGGAGCCGCGTGCGTCGCCCACCTCCAGCCCGTGCAGGGCCTGGCTGTACGCCGCTGGCAAGCTGGGCGCGGCGCCATCCATCACGTGATGGCCGCTTTCGTCGAGCAACAGGATCGAACACAGCGCGTCGGGGTTCATGGCTTCATGCAGCAGCGCGATCTGCTCCAGGCTTTGTGCCAGCGGAAGCTGCCCGGCGATGCCGGCGAGGATCTCGTGCTGACCGCCCTCGAGCTGTTCGGCACGATGACGTTCGGTGACGTCCTGGCACGCACCCACCATGTGCGTCGCCTGGCCATCTTCATCCAGGTCCACGGCGCCGCGACTCAACAGGGTACGCACCGAGCCGTCGGCACGCACGATGCGCTCCTCGAATTCGAACGGCTGGTGATCGCGCAAGGCCTGCTGGATGGTTTGTTGCACCCGCTGCCGGTCCTGTGAATGCACCAGGCCAAGATAGGCCTCGAAGGTGGCGGCATGCTGTTCCGGCGCGATGCCGTAGATGCGATACAACTCGGCCGACCAGCTCACCCGATTGCCGGGGATGTCCCAGTCCCAACTGCCGATATGCGCCACTTGCTGCGCCTGCGACAGCGTTCGCTGGCGCTGCATCAGTTCCTGTTCGACCCGCTTGCGTTCGGTGATGTCGAGAAAAAGGATGGTCAGGCCGTCTGCCGAGGGATGAATGCGGCTTTCGAACCAGCGCCCGTACGCCGGATACCAGGCTTCCCGCTGCAGCGGGCGCTGCTCGGCCATCGCCTGCTCGCAGGCGCGCTGGAACGGCTGGCCATCACCGCCGGGGAATTCGCTCCACATGGGGCGACCGATCAATTCCCCGGCCGCACGCCCGAACAGGTCACATGCCCTTGCATTGAGGCAGGTGCAGCGCCCATCGCGATCCAGCGCCAGGTACGCATCGGTGATGCGCTCGAAGACCTGGTGACACTCCAGCTCCGACGGGGTGCGTTCCATGGCGTTCTCGTTCCGTGATGCAAGGGAATCCGGACAGCAGCGGCAGATTACTACCGGAGCATGCTGTTCGTCCGTGGCCGTGCCGGCCAGCGACGCGATTCAGCGCAGGCTCGAACGCCGCACCATCAGCTTCACCGGCAGCACTTCGCTGTCGACCGGCTCGCCGCGGATCAGGCCGAGCAGGCTGTCGACCAGCACTTCGCCGGCCTGTCGGGTGTCCTGCAGCACGGTGGTCAGCGGCGGGTTGACGAAACTGGCGGTGGCGATGTCGTCGAAGCCGGCCAGCGCGACATCCTGCGGCACGCGCAGGCCGTGGTCGCTCAGCGCGCGCATGGCGCCGATCGCGATCAGGTCGCTGGCGGCGAACACGGCGTCGAAACCGGCTTCGCTGAGAATCAGCCTGCGCATCGCCTCATAGCCGGACTGCTCGGTGCTTTCGGCATTTTCCTGCAGCTCGTGGTGCACCTTGAACCCGGCCTGCGCGAGCGCCTGCACATAGCCGCGATAACGTCCGAAGAATTCCGGGTAGTGGCTGGAGGCGTCGCCGAGAAAGGCGATGCGGCGACAGCCGCGCTCGATCAGGTGCTCGGCAACAGCCTGTCCGCCGCGAAAGTTGTCGCAGCCAATCGACACCCCGGGCTGGTCGGGCAGCACCGCGCCCCAGCGCACGAAACGGGTGCCCTGGGCGACCAGCTTTTCCAGCTTGTCGGTATAGGCCAGGTAGTCGCCATAGCCGAGCAGGATCAGGCCGTCGGCCTTCTTGCTGTCGGCGAAGTCGGCATGCCAGTCGTGCGAGAACTGCTGGAACGATATCAGCAGGTCATAGCCCTGCAGCGCGCAGGCGCGGGTGATCGAGCCGAGCATCGACAGGAAGAACGGGTTGATGTGCGACTCGTCGGCGGTGGGATCTTCGAAAAACAGCAGCGCCAGCGTGCCGGTATTCATCTTGCGCAGGTTCGACGCGTTCTTGTCGACCTTGTAGTTGAGCTGTTCGGCGGCGGCCTGGATCCGCCGCCGGGTTTCCTCATTGACCAGCGGGCTGCCACGCAGCGCGCGCGACACCGTGGCCTGGGAAACCCCGGCCAGGTGGGCAATGTCGATTGAGGTGGCCTTTGCCTTCATCCGCAGCGCGATCCGCCCGTGCTCCCAGCGACGGCGCAACGCCATCGTCCCCGAATCCTAGCCGGTTTGCGCGCCGCGCGTCGTATCGGGCCTGGCGCGCCTCGCGCGCGGCACAACCCAGCCGCGCCAGGCCCGCCGTTCCGTGCTGACCCTGGATGCTCATGCCTGCATGTCCTCCAGTTCGACACCCTTGGTCTCACGCACGCCGGACAGCACGAACAGCAGCGACAACACGGCGAAGCCGGCGTACAAGCCGTAGGCAAAGGTGAGGCCCAGCTCGGCCAGCGCCGGGAACGTGCTGGTGATGGCGAAGTTGGCCAGCCATTGCGCCGCGGCGGCAACCGCCAGCGCGGTGGCACGGATATGGTTGGGGAACATCTCGCCCAGCAGCACCCACACCACCGGGCCCCAACTGACGCCGAAGAACACGACGTAGGCATTGGCCGCGACCAGCGCGACCATGCCGACCGAGCCAGGCAGGCTCAGCGCCGCGCCGGTGCCGGTGGCCTGTGAAAAGCACCACGCCATCGCACCGAGGGTGATCGCCATGCCGGCCGAGCCAACCACCAGCAGCGGCTTGCGCCCGACCTTGTCGACCAGGGCGATCGCCACCAGGGTGACCAGCACGTTGACGATCGAGGTGACCACGGTGATGGTGAACGAGTCGGCCTCGCTGAAGCCCACCGAATGCCACAGGGTGGAGGAGTAGTAGAAGATCACGTTGATGCCCACGAACTGCTGGAACACCGACAACAGGATGCCGATCCACACCACCGGCAGCAGCCCGGCCGCCTTGCCGCGCAAGTCGCTCAGGCGCGGCTTGTGCTCCGAGCGCAGGCTTTCGCGGATGTCGTGCAGCTTGCTGTCCAGCGCCGCGTCGCTGTGCATGTTAAGCACCTTGCGCAGCACCACGCGGGCCTCGTCGAGGCGGCCCTTGGCCACCAGATGACGCGGCGACTCCGGCACGCCGAGCACCAGCACGCCATAGATCAGCGCCGGCAGGGTCGCCACCAGGAACATCCAGCGCCACGCGGCCAGGCCGAGCCACAACGGCTGGCTGGAGCCACCGGCCGTGCCGGACAGCCAGGCATCGCTGAGCAGCGCGGCGAAGATGCCCAGCACGATCGCCAGTTGCTGCATCGAACCGAGCCGGCCGCGGATGCGCGCGGGCGACACCTCGGCAATGTAGGTGGGGGCAATCACCGAGGCCACGCCGACGCCGATGCCGCCGACCAGACGCCACAGGATCAAGTCCCATACCGCGGTGACCAGGCCGGAGCCGATCGCACTGGCAACCAGCAGCACGGCCGCAACCTGCATAGTACGCACGCGGCCGAAGCGATTGGCCAGCATGCCGGCGTACCAGGCGCCCAGCGCCGAGCCCAGCAGCGCACAGGACACCGCGAAGCCGGTTTGCGCCGCATCCAGCGCGAAGCTGCCGCGAATCGCATCGACCGCGCCATTGATCACCGCGGTATCGAAACCGAACAGGAATCCGCCCAGCGCCGCGGCGGCAGAGATCAACACCACCCGCGCCGTGGCGTGCCGGCCCAGTCCATCGCCTGTTGCGTCCATCGTGCTCATCGCGCCTCCCCCAACGTCATGGCCTGTGATCGCAGCCGATTCTGCGGTGTGTGTGTGGTGCTGTCTGGCTGAATACGTATGCAGGAGCGAAGACGCCAGCCCCGCGCCCGCGCCGGCCTGCCCGCCGGGCACCGCTGTCGGGCGCTACTATGACAGCGCTGTCATCATTCGCCAAGCCCGTTTCCCGAGCCTTGCCTGCCGTGGCTCGACGAGGGTGGTTCGCACGGAAAGACGACGCGCCAGCCACATCGAATGGAGCGCGGCGCAAAGGCACTCGGGAACGCCGATGAAGCGGCGCGGCCTGGGCCGCTATTGCGCCGCGTTGATCACGGCAAGGAAATCGCGGCCATAGCGCTTGAGCTTGGCCTCACCAACGCCGCTGACGCCGGCCAGCTCGTCTTCGTTGGCCGGCATGGCGCGCAGCATGGCCAGCAAGGTGGCGTCGTGAAAGACCACGTACGGCGGCACGCCCTGCTGTTTCGCCAGCTGGGTGCGCAGTGCACGCAGTTCGTCCCACATCGGCTGCTCGTAGGCCTCGATGCCGAGGCTGCCGCCATGCCGCGGATCGCCGGTGATCAGCTTGCTGTCGCGTCGGCGCCGGGTGGCGCGTTCGGGACGTGCATCTTCGCGCAGCTTGACCGCCTTGCCGCCGCTGAGCACGGCACGGCTGGCCGCTGTGAGGCGCAGCGTGCCGAAGCCTTCGGCGTCCGCTTCGAGCAGGCCGGCGGCCAGCAACTGGCGGAACACCGAGCGCCATTGCTTGTCGTCCAGTTCGGCGCCGATGCCGAAGGTGCTCAGGCGGTGGTGGTCCAGGCTCAACACGCGCTCGGTCTCCTCGCCGCGCAGCACCGCGATGACATGGCCGGAACCGAAGCGCTGGCCGGTGCGGTACACCGCCGACAGCGCCTTCTGCGCCGGCACCGTGGCGTCCCAGGTTTTCGGCGGCGCGATGCAGTTGTCGCAATGCCCGCAGGGACCGGGATAGGTTTCGCCGAACGCGCCCAGCAACATCTGGCGGCGGCAGTCGATCGCCTCGGCATAGGCCAGCAGCGACTCCAGCTTCTGCCGCTCGACCCGCTTGCGCTCGTCGGCCGATTCGGACTGCGCGATCATCTGGCTCATGGTGACCACGTCGGACAGGCCGTAGATCATCCACGCCTCGGCCGGCAAGCCATCGCGACCGGCGCGACCGGTTTCCTGGTAGTAGCCCTCGATGCTGCGCGGCAGGTCCAGGTGCGCCACGAAGCGCACGTCGGGCTTGTCGATGCCCATGCCGAAGGCGACGGTGGCGACCATCACCACGCCATCCTCGCGCAGGAAGCGCTGCTGGTTTTTCGCGCGCGTCGCCGCATCCAGCCCAGCGTGATAAGGCAAGGCCTCGATGCCCGACTCGGCCAGCCAGGCGGCGGTGTCGTCCACCTTGCGCCGGCTGAGGCAATAGACGATGCCCGACTCGCCTTCGTGGCCGAGCAGGAATTCACCCAGCTGGCGCTTCGCGTTGTGGCGCTGGCCGACGCGGTAGCCGATGTTGGGCCGATCAAAACTGGAGACGAATTGCCGGGCGCCCTGCAGCGACAGCCGCTCGACGATCTCCTCGCGGGTGCGCTGATCGGCGGTGGCGGTGAGCGCGATGCGCGGCACCGCGGGAAAGCGCTGGTGCAGGATCGCCAGCTCACGGTATTCCGGGCGGAAGTCATGCCCCCACTGCGACACGCAGTGCGCCTCGTCGATCGCGAACAGCGCCACCTCGGTGCTTTCCAGCTGGGTCAGGAAGCGGCTGGTGAGCAGTCGCTCCGGCGCCACGTAAAGCAGGTTCAGTTCGCCCGCCAGCAACTGTCGCTCGACCTCGCGCTGCTCGTCGGCGGCCAGGCTGGAATTGAGGAACGCGGCGGCCACGCCGGCCTCGCGCAAGGCGTCGACCTGATCCTGCATCAGCGCGATCAGTGGTGACACCACGATGCCGGTGCCCTGGCGCAGCAACGCGGGAATCTGGAAGCACAACGATTTGCCGCCACCGGTGGGCATCAGCACCAGCGCGTCGCCACCTTCGTTCAGATGTTCAACGACGGCCGCCTGCTCGCCGCGGAAACTGGGATAGCCGAAAACGCTTTGAAGAATGTCGAGTGCGCTGGAATTCATCAACGCATGCTACCAAACCCGCCCGGCGCGCCCGACGGAGACGACCGTAATCCCGCGTCAGAGCGCTCGATGCTCAGCTGTCCGGCATGCCCCACAGCGCATGGTCGAGATCGGCGTCCAGCCCGAAGCGCGACAACGGCACGCGACCGTTTTTCACCTCCACGCCCTCGGCGCGCAAGCGGCGCGACTGCTCGCGGAATCCCCGGCTGCCCGCCGGCATCGCGATGTGTCCACTGGAACGCAGCACGCGGAACCACGGCAGCTCCATGCCATCGGGCACCTCGCCCAGCAGTCGACCGACCAGACGCGCGCGACCGGGCAGTCCGGCGCGCGCGGCGATTGCGCCGTAACTGGCCACGCGTCCACGCGGAATGGCAGCAATGGCGGCGTAGATGCGGGTGGCGGCATCGTTCATGGCTTCACGCGACGCACGGGGGAATCCGTGTCAGAGTAGCTTCCGACCTTCGCCAGCGGAAGCCGCAACATGCGCCACTTCGAAGCCGTGCGTTCTCACCTCGGCAGCCTGCACGAGCTGCGCCATAACGATCCCTACCTGATCAGCTTCGATCTGCAGCTGGCACAGGATCGCTATCAGGGCATCTACCTGGCCGAGCTGGAGGACGAGGCGGGACGACGCTATCTGCGCATTTCCACGCCGGTCGGACCGCTGGCCGGCACCGATCCGAACCGCTGCCTGCGTTTCAACTGGCAGCAGCGCACGGGTTTTCTGGCGGTCGCCGACCTGGACGGCTCGCCCTACCTGCACCTGTGCGAAAATCGCCCCTACGAATTCCTCGACCAGGCCGAATTGCAGCGCGTGGTGGGTGAACTGGGAACGCTCGGCGATGAACTGGAGCAGCTGATCGCCACCGGCAACGATTCGCTGTAGACCACGCGTCGCTCAGGCGGCGTTGCGGAACAGCAGCACCAGGCCGTAGGCCAGCAGCGCGGTAACCGGCAGGGTCAGGATCCACGCCCACACCATCCGCTCGACCACCGACCAGCGGATCGCGTTGAACCGCTTGGCGGCGCCCACGCCCATGATCGAAGCCGACACGTTGTGGGTGGTCGACACCGGAATGCCGAACGCCGACGCCACCAGGATCACCGCCGCCGAGCTGGTTTCGGCCGCGAAACCGTTGATCGGATGCAGCTTGACCATCTTGTGGCCGAGCGTCTTGATGATGCGCCAGCCGCCACCGGCGGTGCCGGCCGCCATGGTCAGCGCGCACACCACCTTCACCCATATCGGGATCACGAAGCCACCGGCGGTGTTCTCCGGGATGCTGAGAAACCCCAGCCAGTGCGGCAATTGATCGAACTGGTGCGCGGCGGTGCCGCCGGCCAGCGCCAGCGCAATGATGCCCATGCTCTTCTGCGCGTCGTTGGAGCCGTGCGCCACGCCCATCGCGGTGGCCGAAAAGATCTGCGCCTTGCCGAAGAAGAAATTGACGAACGGGGTGCGACCGAACCGGTGCAGCCAGCCATGCCGGCTGGCCAGCCAGGACAACAGTGCATACAGCCCGCCCATCAGCGCGAACCCGATCACGAAGCCGCCCAGCGGCGACAGCACCATCGGCACGATCACCTTGGGGATCACGCCGTGACCGCTGAGCCAGCTACCCTGCACCCAGATCACCGAGGCGAAGTTGTCGCCCGAAGCTGCCACCGCCGCGCCCACCAGCGCGCCGACCAGCGCATGGCTGGAACTGGACGGCAGGCCCAGCCACCAGGTGATCAGGTTCCACACGATCGCCGCCAGCAGCGCGCAGATGACCAGTTGCGGCCCCACTTCGATCACCCCGGCGTTGATCAGCCCCGAGGCGATGGTGACCGCCACCGCGGTGCCCAGCATGGCGCCGATCAGGTTGGTCACCGCCGCCAGCAGCACCGCCTGCCCCGGCGACAGCACCTTGGTCGCAACCACCGTGGCGATCGAGTTGGCGGTGTCGTGAAAACCGTTGATGTAGGTGAAGGCAAGTGCGATCAGCACCTCTGCCACGACCAGGCCGAGAGTCATGCGCCGCTCCCGTCCATGACCGGCGAGTGCCGCCAACGTGGCCCGGTCGTGCCCGGGCGGCATTCGATGCGCGTCACGGCGGCGTCCTCAGGAATTCTTCAACACGATGGAGTAGACGATGTTGCCGACGTCGCGACACTTGTCGATGGCCTTCTCGATCAGCTCGAACAGGTCCTTCGCCAGCATCGCGCGCATCGCGTCGTTGCCCTCGACATACAGCGTGCGGTAGGGCGCCAGCAGCATGCGGTCGCCTTCGGATTCCAGCGCCTGCAGGCGGTCCTGCAGCTTCTTCACCGGATCGATGCGCAGCCCGCGGCGCAGCTCGTGCACCATCTGCACCACCACCGCGCTGGACTGCTCCAGCACCAGCGCGCGCTGGGCGAAGTCCACGCCGGCCAGCCGCACGGCCACGATCTCGTAGCGCTCGGCAAACTTCTCGATGGTCTTGGGGATCTTGTACAAGGCCGAATTGAGCGCCTCGATATCCTCGCGATCCAGCGCGGTGACGAAGGTGTTGACCAGGCCTTCGCTGATCTGCGCCGCCAGTTCCTTCTCGCGTGCACGGGTCACCGTGAAGGCGGCCATCATCTGCTCGGCGCCCGGCTTGGTCAGCAGTTCGTGCAGCGCCTTGGCGCTTTCGTGGGCGGTCTCGGCACTTTGTTCAAGCAAGCCGTAGAACTTGTCGCCTTTGCCGAAAATCGTCTGCAGTGAAAACATGCTGGCCATGCCTGAGAGAACAGAATGACAGGGATGTTACAGGACTGCCGTGCTGCCCTGCATCAATATGCCTGGCCTGGTGGGGTGATACGCAAGGCCAACACCACTTACACTGTGCCCATGCGCCCTCCCCCATCTTTACCGCGATGCTGACCCAAATCGCGCTCGTCCTCGTGCTGGCCCTGTGCAACGGCTTCTTCGCGCTGTCGGAAATGGCCCTGGTCGCCTCGCGCAAGAGCCGCCTGAAGCAGATGGCCCGGACCAGCCGCAAGGCGGCCCTGGCGCTGCAGCATGCCGAAGCCCCCGAGCATTTCCTGTCGACCGTGCAGGTCGGCATCACCCTGGTCATGCTGATCACCGGTGCCGTTGCCGGTGATGCGCTGGGTGGCCATATCGCCGCCTTGCTGCAAGCTGGAAGCCTCGGCTGGCTGCTGCCGTACGCGCACCTCATCGGCATCGTGCTCGGTTTCACGCTGATCTCCTACATCCAGATCGTGTTTGGCGAGCTGGTGCCCAAGCGGCTGGCGCTGACCTTCCCGGAAAAGGCTGCATCGTATGTGGCGATTCCGATGCTGGTGCTGTCGCGGATCACCGCACCCTTCGTGTGGTTGCTCAACGTGAGCAGCAACCTGCTGCTGCGCATGTTGCGGGTCAACCAGCAAGGCCGCGGGGTGGTCACCGAAGAGGAGATTCGCCTGCTGGTGGCCGAAAGCGCGGAACAGGGCGTGCTCGATCCGGACGAGCACAACATGGTCAATCGGGTGTTGCGCCTGGGCGACCGCACGGTCGACAGCGTGATGACCCCGCGCATGCGCATCGCCTGGCTCGACATCGCCGGCACCCGCGAGGAGAACATCGAGGTACTGCGCGACACGCCCTATTCGCGTTACCCGGTCTATCGCGGCGACGAAAGCGACGTGGTCGGCGTGGTCGAGGTCAAGCTGATGCTGCACAGCTTCGCCGAGGGCAAGCCGGAACTGTTCGAGCACTTGTGCAAGCCGCTGTTCGTGCCCGCGGCGGCCCGCGCGCTGGACCTGCTGGAGGAATTCCGCGACGCCGAGACGCCGCTGGCGCTGGTGGTCGACGAGTACGGCGACATCGAGGGCGTGGTCACCGTCAACGACCTGCTGGCGGCGGTGGTCGGCGCCAGCCAGATCGGCCATGGCGGCGGCAACGAGGACAGCCCGATCATGCAGCGTGCCGACGGCAGCTGGCTGATCGACGGCAGCCTGCCCACCGACGACCTGCGCGAACTGCTGCAGATCGGCACGCTGCCAGGCGAGGACGAACACGATTTCCGCACCGTCGCCGGCATGGTGATGACCGCGCTGGGCCATATCCCGCAGACCGGCGAAGTGTTCGCCTGGCACGGCATCCGCTTCGAGGTGGTCGACCTCGACGGCGCCCGCATCGACAAACTGCTGATCACCCCGGCGCCGTCGCTGGAACCGTCCGACGACGAGCAGTAGGAGCGCACGCTGAGTGAAGCTCCAAACGCGCAGGGCGGGCACTGCCTCGGTGAGCAGGCTACGTGCTGGCCACGCGTGAAATGCACGAAACAGGAGTGAGTGAAGAGGAGTGAGAAGTGAGAGAGAAGCTAAGGGCTACACCGCCGTTCTCTACTTCTCACTCCTCTTCACTCACTTCTCGCCCTTTCTCGCCAGCCCGGCCATCCGCTGCGCGTCGGCAAGAATGCCATGCAGCACGCGCAGCTCGCGCTCGTCCGGCTGGGCGCGCTGGAACAGCTTGCGCAGGCGCAGCATGATCGTGGTCGGCTCGCGGCCCTTGTGGAACTCGATGTCGTCCAGCGTCTGCCCCAGGTGGCGGTAGAACTGCTCCATCTGCGCCGCGTCAGCCGGCGGTTCATCGTGTTCCGGCGGTGCGGCGGGCAGGTCGTCACCCAGCATCGCCAGGCGCACCTCGTACGCCATCACCTGCACTGCCTGCGACAGGTTGAGCGAGCTGAAGTCGTCCACGCTGGGAATCCGCACCATCGCGTGGCAACGCGCCAGCTCCTCGTTCTCCAGACCCGTGCGCTCGTTGCCGAACACCAGCGCGACCTGCTCGCCACACGCCGCCGCGGCCAGCGCCTGCTGCGCGGCCTCGCGCGGGGACAGTTCCGGCAGGTTCACCCCGCGCCGTCGTGCCGACAGGCCCAAGGCCAGGCTGCTGCCGGCCAGGCCATCGACCAGCTCGCGATGGATGCCGGCACCGGCCAGCACGTCGTCCGCGCCGGCAGCCAGCGCACTGGCCTCCGGATCGGGGAACCGATACGGCGTGACCAGCTCCAGTCGCTGAAAACCCATGGTGCGGATCGCCCGCGCCGCGCTGCCGATATTGCCCGGGTGCGAGGTACGCACCAGCACGTAGCGGATGCGGGCGGCAAGGTCGTGGAAATCGGTCATGCGCTTGGCGGGTGGCGACTGGGGTCGACAAGGATAGTGGACAAGGGGCGGCCGGGGCTCGCCTCTGCTAGAATTCCCGGCCGCAAACCCGCTCTCTTCCAAAGTCGAAACCCATGGCCCGACCACACGTCACGATCGCGGCGCGCGCCGCCCGTTCCGCAGGCAACGTCATCCTGCGCTACATGAACCGCATCGACGGCCTCAACATCGTCGAGAAGCAGCAGCTGGATTTCGTCTCCGAAGTCGACAAGCTGGCCGAGGCGGAGATCATCAAGGAACTGCGCCGTGCGTATCCCGACCACGCGATCCTCGCCGAGGAAAGTGGTGCGATCGGCAAGGGCCCGCTGACCTGGGTGATCGACCCGCTGGACGGTACCCACAACTACCTGCGCGGCATCCCGCACTTCAGCGTCTCCATCGCGCTGCTGGAAAAGGGCGTGCCGATCCACGCGGTGGTGTTCGACCCGCTGCGCGACGAGCTGTACACCGCCAGCAAGGGCGACGGCGCCTACCTCAACGACCGCCGCATGCGCGTCAGCAAGCGCGAGAACCTGGGCGGCGCGATGATCGCCACCGGTTTCCCGTTCCGCCAGCGCGAGCACCTGGTGCCGCAGCTGGACATGACCCGCGCCATCCTCGGCCAGGCCGAGGACATCCGCCGCTCCGGCTCCGCCGCACTCGACCTGGCCTACGTCGCCGCCGGCCGCTACGATGGCTACTTCGAGATCGGCCTGAAGCCGTGGGACATGGCTGCCGGCGTGCTGCTGGTGCACGAGGCGGGTGGCCGCTACTGCGACTTCGCCGGACGTGACGGCATCCCGGAAAGCGGCAACATCGTCGCCGGCAATCTCAATGTGGCCAAGGCGATGGTCGATGCGATCGGGCAGCAGGCGACGCCGGGGTTGCTCAAGGCTTGAGCCTGAATTTGCGTTTGCAAGATGTTTGAACCCGACACCTGATCTCGAAGCCTCGAAAGGGGCTTCAACCAGTCATCCAGTCGCGGCATCGTGATGCACGGTTGCGCCAAAACTCATGACTAACGCGGCCCGGGGCTTTCATGCCCAGGCTCAATAGAGAAAGGTAGTTGCGCTTCCCTCAATCCGGTCGATCCGGACGTGATTCCAGCGATTCACGCCATAAACGCGATAATCGCGCGCACCCTCTTCATCTTGTATGTGGACGCACGCATTCTCTTCGGGATAATCAGGCAGGCAAGCGATCGTCTGCACCTGCCGGATTTCCTGCAGGGAGCTGCCGGGTATTACCCCTGCCATGTCTTTTTCGCGCCAGTGGACATCAATGACCTGATTGGCGAACGGACCATGCCGGCTTAGCACGTCCATATAGCGCGCTACCTGGACTGCCGTTTGGGCATCCGGCGCGGGAAAGAAGTCTCGTGTCGTCGCTTGAGCTGCACAACGCGCGTCGCTTGGCAGACTCGCTCCGGACTCGGGAGCCTCATATAGAGCGGCAGGCACCCCGAAACGCCACGTCTGTGTACGGGATTGGACATTCCCTTTCTCATCCAGCGTGATATGAACCCACCGCGCCCGGCATATCCCTGGCTCGCGGATGTCGGCCCTGGCGCGTTCGTAAAATGTCAGTTGTCCGAACGATCCCATATACCGGGGACGCAACGCGTCCACCACGTCAGCTCCTTCGCTACCCAATAGCAGGTGAGCCAGGACCGGCAATGGAAGTAACCGCGCTGCCCGATGGCTCAACGGAAGCGTAGCGTCAACGCCTGACTCCGATGCTTTCGAACCGCAGAGGGCAAATGGTTGGGAGAGGTAACGACGATCGTACTTGTCGCGCAACTCGATGCGCAGGGTCTTGGCGTAATCCTCGGGCCTGACATCATCCAGCAACGCAATAGTCATTCCATCATCGTGTCCGGCAATGCTGGCATGGTCGGCGATATCCACCACGGGGACCGGCAAGCCGGGAGACAGGCGCTTGTCCACGACATGGCTTTCGCCACTGACATCGAGCACGCTGTAGGCGCTCCAGATCAGCACCGGAGGATCCCTGACGTTTCCTGAAACATCGAAGCGAAGTGGATGTGCACCAAGATTGCGGATATGCAGGTCCACCGCCACGTTCGATGCGTATTCCCCGCAACCCGATATCTGTGGCGCAGCGACGACCTCGATCAAATCGGGGTCAACCGGACGAACGCATCCGCTCAAGCCGAGAACTATCGACAGGGAAATCCATCCTGCGCAATAAAACAGCCGATACATATGCGTCCTTGGAAACCAGAGGGTCAGAACCATCATCCATTAGTCGTCTCCGATTTCGGCAGCCAGCCGCAAGCCCCGGAAACTAAGAGGTTTCATCCCAGTTCGCGCAGGAAACCGCGCAAGAACGGGATAGTGATCCGCCGCTGCGCCGCCAGCGACGCCACGTCCAGCTTGTCGAGCAGATCGAGAAGCGCGCCGAGATCGCGCGCATAGCGGGTGAACAGCCAGTCCAGCACGCTGTCGTCCAGTTCGATGCCGCGCGAGGCGGCCTGTGCTTTCAGTACGGCGCGGCGTTCGTCATCGTCCAGTGGCTTGAGGGCGAACTGGGTGCAGGCACCGAGTCGCGAGCGCAGGTCGGGCAGTTCGATGCCGAGCTGGGTCGGAATCGTATCGGCGGCGAACAGCAGTGCGCTGCCTTCGGCGCGGGCCCGGTTGTACAGGTCGAACAGTGCGTGTTCGGCCTCGCGCTTGCCGGCGATGGCGCCGAGGTCGTCCAGCGCCAGCAGTTCGCTGCCGGCGACGCCGCGCAAGGCGGCCGCGTGATCGGCCAGCGTGGCCAGCGGCAGGTATTGCACGCGCCGCCCCGCCACACTCGCCGCCTGGCAGGCCGCCATCAGCAGGTGGCTGCGACCGCTGCCATGCGGGCCCTGCAGGTAAACCCACGGCGCGGCAGGCTCCAACGCGAGTATCTTCACCGCGGCCAATGCCGCGGCATTGGCATCGGCGTGGAAATGTTCGAAACGCTGCCGACGCGGCCAGCGCAGCGCAAGCGGCAACTGCGGAATCATGGCGTGGAAGCATCACTCGAGGGTGGCGTACTGACGGCATCTGTCTCGACTTCGCCATCGCGGTGCACGGTGACATCCACTTCGGCGATCACCGGATCGTCCGGCCCTTCCTCGTTGTACAGCTCGCTCATCCGATAGCGTTCCAGCACGTAGCGCAGCAACACCATGATCACCGACGCCGCCGGCAGGGCCAGCAGCACGCCGAGGAAGCCGAACAGGTAGCCGCCGGCCAGCACGGCGAAGATCACCGCCACCGGATGCAGGCCGATCTTGTCACCAACCAGCTTGGGCACCAGCACATAGCCTTCCAGCAACTGGCCGATCACGAACACGCCGCAGACCAGCAACACGTGGGTCCAGTCGCCGTATTGCACCAGCGCGGCGATGATCGCCGCCACGAAGCCGATGATGAAACCCAGGTACGGCACGAAACTGAGCAGGCCGGCAACCAGGCCGATCAGCAGCCCCACCGACAGGCCCACCAGCCCCAGCCCGGCGCCGTAGAAGACGCCCAGCGCCAGCATCACCAGCAGCTGGCCGCGTACGAACGCACCGAGGATCTTGTCCGACTCGTGCGCCAGATGCGCAATGGTCGGCTGGATCGAGCGCGGCAGCATACCGTCGATCCTGGCCACCAGCCGATCCCAGTCGCGCAACAGATAGAACGCCACCACCGGAATCAGCACCAGGTTGGTCAGCCACATCGCGATGCCCAGACCCGAGCGCGACACCTTGCCCAGCACCGCGCCGGCAACCCCGCCGATCGAGCCGATGTGCGCCTTGACCGCCGCCAGCAGGCGGTCGCTGTCGAAGGTATGCGGATCCAGGTGCAGGCGCGCCTGCAGCCACGGCCACGCCACGTTCTGCGCCCAGTCGCCGTAGCGCGGCAGGTTCTCGATGAGGTTCTCGACCTGGCGCGCGATCAGCGGGATCAGCAGCAGCAGCACGCCGACCACCACGACCAGCAGCACCACGAAGACGATGGTGGCCGCCCACATCCGGTTCAGTCCCAATCGTTCCAGTCGGTCAGCCAGCGGATCACCCAGATAGGCGAGCATCGCCGCCACCGCGAACGGCATCAGCACCGGCGCCAGCAGCCACACCAGGTAGCCCAGCACCACCACGATCGCCAACAACTGCCAGCGCCGCGAAATGTCCTTGTCGTGATTCACCCGGCACGCCCCTGCAGGAAAAAATGGTGGTCCGTTTCAAGAATCCGCACGCCGATGGGCGGGGTCTGGCCGGCGATTCGCCTCCGGCTCAACGCAGCCAGCGAAGGTTCGCGTCCGCCCCCGGATGCGCTTCACCCTGCAGCAGCAGGTGACCGCCGGCGGCGAGGTTCGCGGCCAGCGCGCTGATCGGGATCATGGCCTTGACGTCCAGCAGCACGGCATCGTTCTGCGCGCCCAGGGTCAGCACCTGCTTCACCGCGGAATCGTTCTGCAGGGTGGAAATGAGGTTCGCGTAAGCCATCGCGCTGTCCAGTCCGCTGACCCAGAGCTTGCCTTCGCTGGGACCGGCGCCGATCACGTTGAGCTGTTTGCCCAGGCGATCGACCAGTCCGCTGCCGGCATCGCCAAGCAGGCTGCCGGCATTCGTCCCCTGCGCGCTCCAGCGCTGCGCCTGGCCACCGGAAACCAGCGTCCAGTCGGCACCGTCGGCGTGCAGCTTTCCGAGCAGGACCAGTCCGGTGCGGTATTGCTGGTTGATCATCGCCAGCGCGGCCGGATCGGTGGCCGCGACCTTGGCCGGGTCGGGCATATGGGCAGCATCGGGATACACCACATTGGTGCCGCGCGCGGCGGCAGACGCCGCCAGGCTGGCGAGCGCGGTCTGATCGAGCAGCTGGCCGTCGCTGCCCTGCACCAGCAGCAGCACCGGCGGCTTGATGCCGGCGCTTTGCACGCCCAGTTTCGACACCAGCCGGCGTACCGAACCGGGTTCGAAGTCCACATTCAGGATCATCCCGGTCGCGGCGCGCTGGTACTGGAACTTCTGCACCAGCGACGCCGCCTTGCCCAGGGCATCGGCGTAACCGGCATTACTGCGCAGATCCTGCCCGCCGGCGATACGGGTCAGCACCTGGCCCAGCGCGGTGGAGAACGCCTGGTCACGCTGGGTATCGCTGGTATCGGCCACCGGCACGACCACCGAATACGGCGAGCCGGCCACTTGCGCGTGCAGCGACGGGAGGGCGGCGAAAACCAGCAGCAAGGTGGCGAGCAGCAGACGGGACAGGCGCATGGGGCAGGCATCTTCTTCGGGAAAACTCCCGGGAAGTCTGCCCAATAGTGTCCCCAGCGTCCATCGCAGCTGTCAGCGGAGCCAATAGCCGACCGGCAACCGGGCCGCAAGCTGCTAAACTTGCGCGTTTCATCCACCCTGCAAATCCTGACCACGGTCCTCGCCATGTCTGACGCCCTCACCTACCGCGCCGCCGGCGTCGATATCGATGCCGGCAATGCGCTGGTCGAACGCATCAAGCCGATGGTCAAGCGCACCCTCCGCCCTGAAGTGATGGGCGGACTGGGCGGCTTCGGCGGCCTGTTCGACCTGAGCGGCCGCTACAGGGAACCGGTGCTGGTCTCCGGCACCGACGGCGTGGGCACCAAGCTGAAGCTGGCGCAGACGCTGAACCGCCACGACACGATCGGCATCGACCTGGTCGGCATGTGCGTCAACGACGTGCTGGTGCAGGGCGCCGAGCCGCTGTTCTTCCTCGACTATTTCGCCACCGGCAAGCTGGACGTGGATACCGCCGCGGCGGTGGTCGGCGGCATCGCCACCGGCTGCGAGCTGGCCGGCTGCGCATTGATCGGCGGCGAGACCGCCGAAATGCCGGACATGTATCCGCCGGGCGAATACGATCTGGCCGGCTTCACCGTCGGCGCGGTGGAAAAGTCGCAGATGCTGACCGGCGAGTCGATCGTTGCCGGCGACGTGATTCTCGGCGTGGCTTCCAGCGGCCCACATTCGAACGGCTATTCGCTGGTACGCAAGATCCTCGACCGCGCCGGCTCGCCATTGGACCTCGACATCGGCGGGGTGAAGCTGATCGACGCCCTGATGGCGCCGACCACGATCTACGTGAAGGCCATGCTTGAGCTGTTGAAGAGCGGGCCTGTGCACGGCATGGCCCACATCACCGGCGGCGGCCTCAAGGAAAACATCATCCGCGTGGTGCCGGACGGTCTCGGCATCGCGCTGGAGGCGTCGGCGATCGTGCTGCCGCCGGTGTTCGACTGGCTGATGCGCGAAGGCAACGTGGCGCGCCAGGAAATGTGGCGCACGTTCAACTGCGGCGTCGGCTTCACCGTGATCCTGCCGCACGATGCGGTGGCTGCGGCCTCCGCCCTGCTCGCGCAGCATGGCCTGGCCAGTTCGGTGATCGGCGAAATCGTGCCCGCGCAGGGCGACGAACGCGTGCATATCGGCTGAGCCGTTCGGTGTCCGGGATCCGTGCAAAAGTGGCCGTGCTCGCCTCCGGGCGCGGCAGCAACCTGACCGCCCTGCTCGATGCGCGTGACCGTGGCGAACTGCCGGTCGAGTTCGTGCTGGTCGGCAGCGACAAGGCCGCCGCCGGCGCGCTGCGGCTGGCCGAGGCGGCGAACATTCCCACCCTGGCGCTGGATCCGCGCAACTACCCGGACCGCCGCGGCTTCGATCTCGACCTGTTCGCCCGCCTTGCCGCCAGCGGCGCCGAGTGGCTGGTACTGGCCGGCTTCATGCGCATCCTCGATGGCGAGGCACTGCGGCCATGGATTGGCCGCATCATCAATATCCACCCTTCCCTGCTGCCGAAATACCGTGGCCTGCATACCCATCGCCGCGCGCTCGAAGCGGGCGATGCCGAACACGGCGCCAGCGTGCATTTCGTCACTGCCGAACTCGATGGCGGGCCGGTGATTGCGCAGGCGCGTTTGCCGATCGCCGCTGACGACGACGAACAGTCGCTGGCGCATCGCCTGCTGCCGCTGGAACACCGGCTGCTGCCCGCGGTGCTGGCCGAGCTGGCCAACGGGCGACTGCAATGGGATGGCCACGGTCCGCGTTTCGCCGGACAGCCGCTGGCCGCACCGTTGCAACTGGGTCAGCACGGACTGCAGCCTTAAAGCCGGTTCAGCCCCGTCTGCGCAGACTGTCCGCATGACTATCCGCGCCCTGCTCGTCCCCCTGTTCGGCCTCGGCCTGCTGCTTGGCAGCGCAGCGGCGCTCGCCGCCACGCCGCCGCCGTTCACCGCCACCTACAACGTGTTGCAAGGCGGCCAGCCGATGGGCGTGGCCACCATCCAGTTGCGCGCCGCTGGCGATGGTCAATGGATCTACCGCAAGGACGTCAAGGGCACCGACGGACTGGCCGCCCTGCTGGGCGCCAGCGTCAGCGAATCCTCCCGCTTCCGCTGGAAGGGCGACGTACCCGAAGCGATCAGCTACGACTACCGGATGCAGGCAGCGGTGAAGCAGAAGCAGCGCCATCTGGTGGTCGACTGGGCGAAGAACGAAGTCAGCGTCGACGAAGGCAAGGGCGCGCAAAGCTACCCGGCCAGCCCCGGCATGGTCGAACGCAACACCCTGGCGCTGGCGCTCGGGCTGGCCCTGCGCGACGGCAGGCAGCAAATCGCCCTGCCGGTGGCGGTGCGCCAGCAAGTGCAGACACAGAACTTCAAGGTGACCGGCAAGGAGGCGATCAAGGTTCCCGCCGGCAGCTTCGACGCCGAACGCATCGATCGCACCGACGCCGACCGCGGTTTCAGTGCGTGGTACGCGCCCGACCGCTACCCGCTACCGGTGAAACTGTCGCAGCACGACGGCGGCGACCTGGTGCTGGAGCTGGTGAGCTACCGGGCCGATTGAACCCCACCCCGAAAAACGCGTAGCCGCCAAAACACCGGGATTCCTCCCCCTGCTCGCAGGGGGAGGCAGGGAGGGGGTAGCCCAGGCCCTCGCGTAAGATCAAGAGCACCCCACCCCAACCCTCCCCTGCTGCGCAGGGGAGGGAGCAAAGCCCGGCAATCAGTTCGGCAAGCGACGGATCTTCGCGCCGAGTACGCCGAGCTTCTCCTCGATGTTCTCGTAGCCGCGATCGATGTGATACACGCGGTCGACAACCGTATCGCCCTTGGCGACCAGGCCGGCCAGCACCAGGCAGGCGGACGCACGCAGGTCGGTGGCCATGATCGGTGCACCACTCATCTCGGGCACGCCCTGGATCACCGCGGTATTGCCTTCGAGCTGGATGTTCGCACCCAGCCGCTGCAGTTCCTGCGCATGCATGAAGCGATTTTCGAACACCGTCTCGGTCACCACGCCGGTGCCTTCGGCCACGCAATTCATCGCGGTGAACTGCGCCTGCATGTCGGTCGGAAACGCCGGGTACGGCGCGGTGCTGATGTTGACCGCCTTCGGCCGGCGCCCACCCATGTCCAGCTCGATCCAGTCGTCGCCGGTGGAAATGTGCGCACCGGCCTCTTCCAGCTTGGCCAGTACCGCTTCCAGCGTATTGGCGCGGGCATGCCGGGCACGCACCTTGCCACCGGTCATCGCCGCACCCACCAGGTAGGTGCCGGTCTCGATGCGATCGGGCAGCACGTCGTGCTGGGCACCGTGCAGTCGCTCGACACCGTGGATCACCAGGGTCGACGTGCCGACGCCCTCGATCTGCGCACCCATCGCGATCAGGCAATGGGCCAGGTCGACCACCTCCGGTTCCTGCGCGGCGTTCTCGATCACCGTGGTGCCCTGCGCCAGCGCGGCAGCCATCATGATGTTCTCGGTGCCGGTGACGGTGACCATGTCCATCACGATGCGCGCACCCTTCAGTCGCGACGCCTTGGCCTTGATGTAGCCACTCTCGACCGTGATCTCGGCGCCCAGCGCCTGCAGGCCGCGGATGTGCTGATCGACCGGGCGCGAGCCGATCGCGCAGCCGCCGGGCAGCGAAACTTCGGCCTGCCCGAAACGCGCCACCAGCGGGCCAAGCACCAGGATCGAGGCACGCATCGTGCGCACCAGATCGTATGGCGCCACGCAGGTGTTGGTGGTGCTCGGGTCGATGTGCATCTTCATGCGATCATCCAGCACCAGCCGCACGCCCATCTGGCCAAGCAGCTCGATGAAGGTGGTGACGTCGTGCAGGTGCGGCACATTGCCGATGCTGACCGGCTCGTCGGCCAGCAGGCAGGCAGCGAGAATCGGCAACACGGCATTCTTGGCGCCGGAAATGGCGACCTCGCCGTTGAGCGGCGTGCCGCCGCTGATCAGGATCTTGGCCATCGTTGTTCCTAAATTTGTGCGCTCCTCCATGAGCGCAAAGAAGAACCGGCATCCATGCCGGACTTTTCAATTCGAGCGAAGATCACCCTTGGCGCGCCGCGACTTCCTCGGGGGTCAGGGTCTTCAGTGCCAGCGCGTGAATGGCGCCACCCATCAGCTCGCCCAACGTGGCATAGACCAGCCGGTGTCGGGCCAGCGGCAACTTGCCGGCAAACTGGCTGGCCACCACGGTGGCCTCGAAATGCACGCCATCGGCGCCGCTGACTTCCACCTGGGCACCGGGCAGGCCTTGTTCGATCATCGCCTGAATGCGGCTGGAGTCCATCGGAAAGTGTTCCATGCGGTAGGTCGGGCCAGCCGCGAGGTGGATTCCAGGTCGATCGGAATCCATTGGGCTGGCTTATGACGTTAAAATGGCAATATGCCATGGTAATGGAAATACGCTGGCGCAGAAACGACAACGGCGCCGCGGCAGGTCGAATCGGCCCGCCATCGGTGGCCCTCCGGGTCCTCCGCCCGCCCTTCATCGAGCCCTCATGAACGCACGCATCGCCCCACCCACCCCGGTCTCGCTGGACCAGGACCTGATCACGCGCAGCGCGCGCACGGTGATCGCCACCGAGGCTGCCGCGGTGCTGGCGCTGGAGTCGCGGGTCGGGTCGGAGTTCGTCGAGGCCTGCCGGCTGATCCTCGGCTGCACGGGCCGCGTGGTGGTCAGCGGGATGGGCAAGTCCGGCCATATCGGGCGCAAGATCGCCGCCACGCTGGCGTCCACCGGCACGCCCGCCTTCTTCGTGCATCCGGGCGAGGCCAGCCACGGCGACCTCGGCATGATCCTGCCGCAGGACGTGGTGCTGGCGCTGTCGTATTCCGGTGAGACCGACGAGCTGCTGCTGATCCTGCCGGTGATCAAGCGCCAGGGCATTCCGCTGATCGCGATCACCGGACGCCCGACGTCGTCGCTGGCCACCCAGGCCGACGTGCACCTGGACGGCAGCATTTCCAGCGAGGCCTGCCCGCTGGGGCTGGCGCCCACCACCAGCACCACGGTGGCCCTGGTCTGGGGCGACGCGCTGGCGATCGCCCTGCTGGAAGCGCGCGGCTTCACCTCCGACGACTTCGCCCGCTCGCACCCCGCCGGCGCGCTGGGCCGACGCCTGCTGCTGCATATCAGCGACGTGATGCACACCGGCGACGACGTGCCCAGAGTGTCGCCCGACGCCGGCATCACCGCCGCCCTGGTCGAGATGACCCGCAAGCACCTGGGCATGACTGCCGTGGTCGACGCCGAACAGCGCCTGCTGGGCGTATTCACCGACGGCGATCTGCGCCGCGCACTGGACGATGAGGGCGTGGACTTGCGCGGCGCCACCGTGGCCGAACTGATGACCCGCGGACCGAAGACCATCGGCGCCGACAAGCTGGCCGCCGAGGCGGCCCAGCTGATGGAGAAGTACCAGATCCACGCGCTGCTGGTGGTCGACGACGAGCAACGCGTGGTCGGCGCGCTGAACATTCATGATCTGCTCCGGGCGCGTGTGGTTTGATGCGGATTCGTCTCGACGAATCCGCGAAATCGAACAAGCCTCGCTTTTGACCTTCCTCCGCAGCCCCCATGCCTGAATCCGTGCCCGAAAGCCACCTCGCCAACCTCACCGCCGACCTCCTCGCCCGCGCCGCGAAAATCCGCCTGGCCGTGTTCGACGTGGACGGCACACTGACCGACGGACGCCTGTGGTACGGCGAGGACGGCCATGAAACCAAGGTGTTCCACGTGCACGACGGGCTGGGCCTGAAGCGCCTGCAGGCCAACGGCGTGCAGGTGGCGATCATCAGCGCGCGGATCAGCCACCCGGTGGCACTGCGCGCGGAGGAACTGGGCATCAGCCATGTCTACCAGGGCCAGGGCGACAAGCGCGGCTGCCTGCAGCAATTGCTCGACGCACTGCACCTTTCACCCGAACAGGCCGCCTTCGTCGGCGACGACCTGCCCGACCTGCCGCCGATGCGCATCGCCGGCCTCGCCGTGGCGGTGGCCAACGCCCATCCGTGGGTCGCCGAGGCGGCGCACTGGCAAACCACCCGTAGCGGTGGCATGGGCGCGGCGCGCGAGGCATGCGACCTGATCCTGCACGCCCAGGGCAAGAGCGACTCCGAACGGGAGCGCTGGCAGTGAACCTGCGCCTGTGGCTGCGCGACCGGCGCCTGCCGGCCGCGACCATCGCCATCGCGCTCGCCGCGGGCGTGGCCCAGTTGCTGCTGTGGTGGTTCGGTCCGGCACCGCGAACCAACGACTTCGTCGGTCCGCCGCGCTCCGGCTACACCCTGACCGACGCGCGCATGACCGAGTTCAACGCCGAGGGGCTACCCAGTTTCCATCTGCAATCGCCGCACCTGGAGCGCCGCGAGGGCGACGACTCGCTGTACCTGAACTCGCCTACCTTCCAGTTGCCGGCCAAGCAGGAGGGTGTGCCGGACTGGGTGGGCCAGTCGCTGTATGGCTGGGTCAACAAGAGCGGCACCGAGCTGAAGTTGCAGGGTCCGGTCGACATGCACCGGGCTGCCTTCGGCGATGCACCGGCGGCGCAGATCAAGACTGCCGACATCACCGCCTGGCCGAAACAGAACCGTCTGGAAACCGCCGCACCGGCGCAGATGGTGCAAGGCGGCACTAGAATCAGCGGCATCGGCATGCGTGCCGACCTCAACGACAAACATCTGGAGCTGCTCGATGACGTTCATGCCATCTTCCCGCCGCGCAAGCATTAGCTTCGCGCTCGGCATTGCCGTCCTGGGCCTGCTTGCTGCCCAGCCCGCACTGGCCAAGAAAAGCGATCGCCAGCAGGAAATGCACGTCGGGGCGAAACACTTCGACGGCTTCCAGAAACCCAACAGCGTCAGCACGCTGTCCGGCAGCGTGGTGATCACCCAGGGCACCCTGAAAGCCACCGGCGCCCAGGCCAAGGTCTATTTCGACGCCGACAGCCAGATCAGCCGCGTGGTGATCACCGGCAGCCCGGCTCATCTCGAACAGCTGGACGAAAACGGCAACCTGGTGCTCGGTGATGCCGCCACGCTCGACTACGACAATCTCAAGGGTATTGCCGTCCTCACCGGCAACGCATCCATCACGGAGAAAGGTCGGGGCGACGCACACGGCGACAAGCTCACCTACAACACCCAGACCAGCCAGATGACCGGGGAAAGCAGTGGCGACGGCCTGGTCCACATGACCTTCAAGCCCAAGGCCAGGCCTGCGGACAGCAGCCCGGCCGCCACCGCGGCCCCGGCCCCGGCCCAGTCGGCCCCGCAGGGACAGCCGTAACCGATGCTTTCCGCCGAAGGTCTGCAAAAGAGTTTCAAGTCGCGCCAGGTCGTGCGCGAATTCGGTTTCTCGATCCGCGAAGGGGAAGTGGTCGGCCTGCTCGGCCCCAATGGCGCGGGCAAGACCACCTGCTTCTACATGGTGGTCGGCCTGATCGAGGCCGATGCCGGCAGCATCAAGCTGGACAAGCTCGACATCACCGGCCTGCCGATGCATGCGCGGGCCAAGCTCGGCATCGGCTACCTGCCGCAGGAAGCATCGGTATTCCGCCGGCTCAGCGTGGCCGACAACATCATGGCCGTGCTGGAACTGCGGGACGGACTGACTTCGCAGCAGCGCGAGGCCGAGCTGGAAAACCTGCTGGATGAATTGAAGATCGCCCACATCGCCGGGCAGAAGGGCATCAGTCTGTCCGGCGGCGAGCGGCGCCGGGTGGAGATCGCCCGCGCACTGGCCGCCAATCCGCGCTACATGCTGCTGGACGAACCGTTCGCCGGCGTCGACCCGATTTCCGTGGGCGAGATCCAGCGCATCGTGCGCCATCTCAAGGAACGCGGCATCGGCGTGCTGATCACCGACCACAACGTGCGCGAGACCCTCGGCATCTGCGACCGCGCCTACATCCTCAACGAGGGCGAAGTGCTGTCGCGCGGCACCCCGGCGCACATCCTGGCCGACGAGAAGGTGCGCGAGGTGTACCTGGGACGCGAATTCCGGCTTTGAGATAGCTGCCGCGACATGCTCCCGCGTGATCCGGGCTATGGCCGCTTGCGCGGCTGCGAGTTACGATGGCCGCGTTTCCTTTAGACCCGGCTGGCATGAAACCCGCACTGCAGTTTCGCCTCCACCAGCAGCTCACGCTGACGCCGCAATTGCAGCAGGCCATCCGCCTGCTGCAGCTGTCGCAACTGGAACTGGAAGCCGAACTGCGACAGATCGCCGAAAGCAACCCGTTGCTGGAGTTTGCCGAGGAGGTCGAGGAAGAGGAAGCCAGCGAGGTCAGCGAGGCAGAATTCGACTATCCCAGCGTCGAGTCCGTCGCAGCGGCCGGCGGCAACGACGAGGTCGAAAGCGGCGACTGGACGGACGGTGGCGGCGCGGCGGAGGCGCCGATCGACTTTTCCGGCAGCAGCTCGGGCAGCAGCCCGGCTTCGCGCGGCGACGACGATTTCGAGCCGCAAAGCGCCGCGCCGGAAACCTTGCAACAGCACCTGCTGTGGCAACTCAACCTCGCCTCGTTCAATCCTCGCCAGCACCTGATCGCCACCGTGCTGATCGACGCGCTGAATCCCGCCGGTTACCTCGCTGAAGGGCTCGAGGCGATCATCGCCGCACTGCCCGCCGGCTTCGATGCCAGCATGACCGAAATCGAAACCGTGCGTCGCCGGTTGCAGGGCTTCGACCCCGCTGGCGTGGCCAGCCTGGACCTGCGCGACTGCCTGCGCGTGCAGCTTGAACAATTCGCTCCCGGCACGGCGCAGCGCGAACTCGCCTTGCGCATCGTCGACAGCGAGCTGGAACTGCTCGCCCGCAACGATATCGCCCGGCTGGCACGACGCCTGCGCGCCAGCGAGGACGAGGTGACCGAGGCGGCGGTCTTGATCCGCAGCCTCGATCCGCGCCCCGGCGCCGCGCTGGATACCACCCCGGTGGAATATGTCGCGCCGGACGTCTATGCGCTGCGCGACGGCTCGCGCTGGCGCGTCAGCCTGAACCCGGACGCGCAGCCCCGGCTGGGTCTGAACCAGCATTATTGCGGCCTTATCGCCAAGGCCCGCGGCGAGGATGCCAGCTGGATGAAGGGGCAGCTGCAGGAAGCGCGCTGGCTGATCAAAAGCCTGGAGTCGCGCGCGGAAACCCTGCTCAAGGTAGCCGATGCGATCGTGCGGCGGCAAAGCGCCTTCCTCGACTATGGCCCCGAAGCGATGCACCCGTTGGTGCTGCGCGAGGTGGCCGAGGAAGTGGGCATGCACGAATCGACCATTTCCCGCGTCACCACCCGCAAATACCTGCATACGCCGCGCGGCACGTTCGAGCTGAAGTATTTCTTCTCCAGCGGTGTCTCCACCGAGGATGGCGGCAGTGCGTCGGCCACCGCCATCCAGGCCATGCTGCGCAAATTGATCGGCGCGGAAGACGCGCGCAAGCCACTGTCCGACCTCGCCATCGCTGAGGAGCTGAAGCGCAAGGGCATCCAGGTGGCCCGCCGCACCGTCGCCAAGTATCGGGAAGGCCTGCGCATTCCCACTTCCAGCGAACGCCAGCGCGCGAGCTGAACGCCACCGCGCTGCATGCGGGAACTTGGTTAACGAAAAAACGCTCCCATACCTGCTACAGAATGATTGACGATGTGTCGGCGCCCCCGGCCCGACGCGTCCACCCGCCGCGACAACGCGGCACTGCACCAGAGGAGGCGACCCATGCAATTCCAACTCAGCGGCCAGCAGATTGAAGTCACCCCGGCCTTGCGCGATCACGCCACGGCCAAGCTCGACCGCCTCACTCGCCTCGACGACAAGCTGATCAGCCTTGCCATCGTGCTTTCCGTCGACAAGCTCCAGCAGCGCGCCGATGGCACGCTCAACGCAGTCGGCGCCACCCTGCACGCCGAGGCCACCGAGGCAGACATGTACGCCTCGATCGACGTGTTGTTCGACAAACTGGTCGCCCAGTTGCGCAAACACCGCGAGAAGGTCGCCGACAAGCATCAGCGCGAAGCACGCGAAGAACGCCAGTACGGCTGATCGCTTCATCATCTCCCAGCCGGAACGGCCCGCCCTGTGCGGGCCGTTCCTTTTTCTGAACACGCGTCGCCGGCCAAGCTGGCACAATGGCCATGTGGTCGCAAAGCCCCGCCGGGCAACGTCATGCGGCACAAAGGACCCAGGGCTTGGATCGGATCAGCGCGCGACAACTCTTCGATGGCGTCCACGAACGCATGGCCTTGCGCTGGGTGTCGGGCATGCGTGGCGAATCGCGGGCGCTGGAACCGGGCGTGGCGCAGGCGCGACGGCCGTCGCTGATCGGCTATCTCAACGTCATCTATCCGAACAAGGTGCAGATCATCGGTTCGGAGGAACTGAACTTCCTCGATGGCCTGGATTCACGCCAGCGCTGGGAGGTGATGCACAAGATTGCCGCCTACCAGCCGGTGGCGCTGATCGTGACCAAGGACCAGCCGATCCCGGCCGACCTGCGCGAGGTCGCCGAGGAGACCGGCACGCCGCTGTGGACCAGCGCCAAGCGTGGCCACGAGCTGCTGACCTATCTGCAATACCACCTGGCGCGCATGCTGGCGGCCAGGATCACCCTGCACGGGGTGTTCCTGGAAGTATTCTCGATCGGCGTGCTGATCACCGGCGAAGCGGGCTCGGGCAAGAGCGAACTGGCGCTGGAACTGATCAGCCGCGGCCATCGCCTGGTCGCCGACGACGCCACCGAATTCACCCTGATCGCGCCGGACGTGATCGACGGCAGCTGCCCCGACCTGCTGCAGGACCTGCTGGAAGTGCGCGGCCTGGGCGTGCTCAACGTGCGCGAGATGTTCGGCCACATGTCGGTCAAGACATCCAAATACCTGCGCCTGGTGATCCACCTGAAACCCCTGCGCGATGGCGAGGACATCGACGCGCTGACCCGCCTCACCGGCGACATCGGCCATCGCGAAGTGTTCGATGTGCAGGTGCCGATGATCACCCTGCCGGTCGCCCCCGGGCGCAACCTCTCGGTGCTGGTCGAGGCTGCGGTGCGCAGCCACGCGCTGAAGAGCAAGGGCATCGACCCGGCGCAGACCTTCATTGACCGCCAGGCGCACCAGTTGCGCCGACTGCCACCCTGGTGACCGCATGAACGAGACCACTCCGCTGCTCAACCCGCTGGTCGACCCGCACGAGATCCACCTGATCGTGCTCACCGGCATGTCCGGTGGCGGCAAGACGGTGGCGCTGCGCGCGCTGGAGGACCTCGAGTTCTACTGCGTCGACAACCTGCCCTCGGCCTTGCTGCCGCAGCTGGTCAATGCGGTGATCGAAGGCAACAGCAAGCACCGCCGCATCGCGGTGGGCGTGGACGTGCGCAACCGCGGCACCGACTTCGCCAACATGCCGAGCGTGCTGTCCGAACTGGCGGCGGCCGGGGTGCAGGTGCACATGGTATTCCTGGACTGCCGCGACGAAGTGCTGATCAAGCGCTATTCCGAAACCCGCCGGCGCCATCCACTGGCCACCCGCGGCGCTTCGCTGGCCGACGCGATCGTCGAGGAGCGCAAGCTGCTGCGCCCGCTGATGGCGATCGCCGAGAAGGTGATCGACTCCAGCGAACTCAACGTGCACCAGCTGCGCCGGCTGGTGGCCACCGGCTATGCCCAGGCCACCGAAGGCCTGACCCTGATGTTCCAGTCGTTCGCGTTCAAGCGCGGGCTGCCGCTGGACGCCGATTTCGTGTTCGATGCGCGCTGCCTGCCCAACCCGCACTGGCAGGCGCACCTGCGCCCACTGTCGGGCAAGGACGCGCCGGTGCGCGAGTTCCTCGATGCGCAAGCCATGGTCGGCGAGTATTTCGCCGACACCGCGCGCTGGCTGGATGCGTGGATTCCGCGCTTCGAGCTGGACGATCGCAGCTACCTGACCATATCGATCGGCTGTACCGGCGGCCGCCACCGTTCGGTTTACCTGGTCGAGAAACTTGCTGCCTGGTATCGCGACCGTCGCGAGGGCGTGCTCACGTTCCACCGTGAGCTGGAGTGAACCCGATGACTTTTCTCACCACCACGAAGCCGCGGCCATGAGCGTTGGCGTATTGCTGATGACCCACGAAGCGGTCGGCCAGGCGATCATCTCGGCCGCGCATCACGTGATGCCCAGGCTGCCGTTGCAGGTGGCCGCGGTGGAAGTGCCGCCGAATGCCGACCCCGACGTGATGCGCGCGCTGACCGCGCACCATGCACGCGAGCTCGACCACGGCGATGGCGTGCTGATCCTGGCCGACCTGTACGGCGCCACGCCATGCAACATCGGCCTGTCGCTGGCCGCGCTCGGCGTCCATCTGCGTTGCGTGTCGGGCCTCAACCTGCCGATGCTGCTGCGCGTACTCAACTATGCGGAAAAGCCGCTGGACGAATTGGCCGAGATTGCCGCCAGCGGTGGCCGCGGGGGAATTTTCATCGACCATGCGTAACCCAATTCATGCGTGAACAAGAAGTTGTCATCTCCAACAAACTCGGGCTGCACGCCCGCGCCTCGGCCAAGCTGGTGCAGCTGGTGCAAGGCTTCAAATCCACCGTATGGCTGGTCAGCAAGGGTCGCGAAGTCAACGCCCAGAGCATCATGGGCGTAATGATGCTGGCCGCCGGCCTGGGCAGCCCGCTGCTGGTGCGCGCCGAAGGCCCGGACGAGGAAGCCGCCCTGGCCGCGGTGGTCGAGCTGTTCGAGCGAAAATTCGACGAAGGAGCTTGATGGACATGGGATTCGGGATACTGGATTCGGGATGCGCAAAGGCAAGAGCCGCACGCCGAGCGCTGCAGCAGGCCTTGCCGTGGCCTGCTTTGCCGAATCCCCGCTTCCAACAGACGAATGTCTGGTCATCCCCCATCCCCAATCCCGCGTCCCGCAGGCGCGCACCATGAGACACATCCTGCCCGGCACCGTCGCTGCCCATGGCATGGCGCTCGGCCGTGCGCGGCTGGTGCAGCCCAGCCGCTACACCGTCGACACCCGTCCGCTGGGCGAGGACGAAATCGACGGCGAGCTGGAAGACCTGCACCGCGCGCTCGACACCGCGCGGCAGGAATTGCGCGAGCTGCGCAACCGACTGCATGGCGCGCTGGCCCGCGAGGTCAATGAATTCATCGACGCGCACAGCCTGCTGCTGGACGACGCCGAACTGCTGCGCGGGTTGGATGACCTGGTCAGGATCGGCCATTACCGCGCCGGCGCCGCGCTGAAGAAGCAGCGCGATCGCCTGTCCGCGGTGTTCGAGGCGATGGACGACCCTTACCTGCGCAGCCGCAAGGAAGACGTCGAGCAGGTGATCAACCGGGTGATTTCCGCGCTGCAGCGGCAGACCAGCCCGGAAGAACGCAAGCTGGCCGCCCGCGTGGGCGAGATCCTGGTGGCCGACTCGATCGCGCCCGGCGACATGGCGCAGCTGGCCGGCAACGGCCTGCTCGGCGTGGTCGCCAGTTCCGGCAGCGCCTATTCGCACAGCGCCATCCTGGCGCGCAGCCTCGGCCTGCCGATGCTGGTCGGCACCCGCGACGCGCTGTCCAACATCCACGACGACGACCTGATCCTGCTCGATGCCGAAGGCGGCGAGGCGATCGTGCATCCGACCGCGCAGGACCTGTCGCGTTATCGCGCCTGGCAGCGCGAAGCGGCGATCGAGGGCCGGCGTCTGGCCAAGCTCGCCAATGCGCCCACGCGGACCCGCGACGGCGTCGAGATCGCCCTGCTGGCGAATGCCGAAACCCCGTCCGACGTGGCCATGGCGCGCGCCCGCGGCGCCGATGGCGTGGGCCTGTACCGCACCGAATTCCTGTTCCTCAAGCACAAGGGCCTGCCCTCGGAAGACGAACAGTTCATCGCCTACCGCGACCTGGTGATGGGCATGGGCGGCCTGCCGGTGACCATCCGCACGCTGGATCTGGGTGCCGACAAGGCCGACGCCGCCGGACTCAGCCTGCGCGGCGAGGACAACCCGGCGCTCGGCGTGCGTGGCGTGCGCCTGTCGCTGCGTTATCCGGCGGTGTTCACCACCCAGATCCGCGCGATCCTGCGCGCCGCCTGCTACGGCCCGGTACGCGTGCTGGTGCCGATGGTGACCCAGCCGGACGAACTGATCGCGGTGCGCACCCTGTTCAAGCTGGCCCGGCAGGACCTCAAGCGCGAAAACATCGACCTGCCGGAAAAACTGCCGCTGGGTGCGATGATCGAAGTGCCCGCGGCAGCCATCAATGTGCGCGCGCTGCTGGAGCACGCCGACTTCCTGGCCATCGGCACCAACGACCTGGCCCAGTACGTGCTCGCCGCCGACCGCGGCAACGATGCGCTGGAAAACATCTACAACCCGCTGCAGCCGGCGCTGCTGCGGCTGCTTTCCCACGTGATCAGCGCCGGCCGACGGGCCAGGAAGCCGGTCAGCCTGTGCGGCGAGATCGCCGGCGATACCAACTTCACTGCGCTGCTGCTGTTGCTCGGCCTCAACCAGTTCAGCATGCACCCGGCGCAGATCCTGCAGGTGCGTGATCGCCTCGGCACACTTGATCACGGCAACCTGCGCCGCCACCTAGCCCAGTTGCTGCGCGCGCACACCCACGAGCAGGCCGAGACGATGCTCAACGAAATCGTGGCCAAGCGGGCGGTGGTCTGAGGCGTAGCAGCGCGCCGAACCGGACGGTTCAATCCGCGCGATCGAGCTCGATCCCTTCGAGGAACGCGTCCAGCAGCGCCCCACGGTACTTGTTCCGATGCAGCACCAGCGAGAGCTTGCGGCGCAAGTCGAGGAACGGTGTCTTCAGCGCCTTCAGGCGGCCGGTCGCCAACGCATCGGTGACGGCCACCATCGGCAGGCAGGCAATCCCCAGCCCGGCCACCACGGCCTGCTTGATCGCCTCGATCTGGTCCAGCTCCAGCACGGTCTCGCCCGGCGGCAGCTGCGACAGCACCCGCTCGCTGGTGGCGCGGGTGGCCGAGCCGGGTTCGCGCAGTACCCAGCGTGCACCGGCGAAATCCGCCGGCTTCAGGCCGCGCTTGCGCGCCAGCCGATGTTCCGGCGGCGCACATACCACCAGCAGGTCATCGCGCCAGGCGCGCACCTCCAGCAGCGGGTTGGCCACCGGCCCTTCGACGCAGCCGATGTCCAGGCTGTGATCGAGCATGCCGGCGGCAATCGCCTCGGTGTTGGCCACGCGCAAGCGAATGGCCACCTGCGGATGGGCGCGCACGAAGCCGCCGAGCAGTTCGCCGACCAGATAATTGCCCACCGTGTTGCTGGCGCCGATGCGCAATTCGCCGCCGAGTTCGGCGCCTTCCTCGCGCCCGCGCCGGCCGAATTCCGCATGCCGCTCCAGCAGTTCCTGCGCCAGCGGCAGCAATTCGCGGCCACGTGCATTCAGGCGCAGGCGACCACGCTCGCGATCGAACAGCGGCGCGTCGAGCTGCCGCTCCATTTCCGCCAGCGCCATGCTGGCGGCCGGCTGGGTCAGGTACAGACGCTCGGCAGCGGCGCGCACGCTGCCGAGCAGCGCGATCTGCACGAACACTTCCATCTGCCGCGGGCTGATATTGATCATCAGCCCATCTTATACGCCCGATCACACATTCCAAGTTCTACTTATCGACGTGCGAGCGGACAATGGCGGCCATTACAGGAGTCCGTCATGTCCAGCGCCACCGCCCCCTCCCTGCCCGCGCTTTTCCAGCGACGCGCCCCCGGCCTGCTGCTGGCCATGGCGATCGCCCTGCTGGCCTGGCTGCTGGGCCGCTGGCTGCCGCTGATCGGCGGACCGGTGATCGGTATCGTGCTGGGCATCCTGGTGGGCAACCTGCTCTCACCGGGCGCGCGCTTCGCGCCTGGCATCGCCTTCGCCGGCAAGAAGGTGCTGCAGTGGTCGATCATCGCGCTGGGTTTCGGACTCAGCCTGGACCAGGTCGCGAAGACCGGCCTGGAGTCGCTCTCGGTCACCCTGGTCACGATGACCGTGGCCTTCCTCTCTGCCTGGGCGCTCGGCCGCTGGCTCGGCGTGCACGACAAGCTGATGGTGCTGATCGGCGTGGGCACGGCGATCTGCGGCGGCTCGGCGATTGCCGCGGTGACGCCGATCATCCGCCCCGACGATCACGACACCGCGTTCGCGATCTCCACCATCTTCCTGTTCAACGTGGTCGCCGTGCTGCTGTTTCCGCTGCTCGGCCACCTGCTGCATCTGAGCGACCTCGGCTTCGGCCTGTGGGCCGGCACCGCGATCAACGACACCTCCTCGGTGGTCGCCGCCGGCTACAGCTACAGCCACGCCGCCGGTGATTACGCCACCATCGTCAAGCTGACCCGCGCCACCCTGATCATTCCGGTCTGCCTGGTGCTGGCCTTCGTCGTCGCCGCGCGCGAAAAGCGCCAGCACGCCGCCGCCGGCAGCGTCGGCCACTTCAGCCTGGCCAGCATCTTCCCCTGGTTCATCCTGTGGTTCCTGGTCGCCTCAGGTCTGCGTACCGCCGGCCTGATCCCCCTGGCCATCCAGCCGTCCATTCACTTGCTGGCCGAGTTCCTGATCATCGTGGCGCTCACCGCGATCGGCCTGTCCGCCAACCTGCGCAAGATGGTCGCCAGCGGCGCGCGACCGATCCTGCTGGGGCTGGGCGTGTGGATCGCCGTGGCGGTGAGCAGCCTGCTGGTGCAGCTGGTGATCGGGCAACTCTAGACGCGACCCGCACCGGGCGCGTCGCTTGCGCCTCAGGCAACGGACACTTCGTCTCGACAATGGAAGTGATCAGCTTGGAACTCGGCGCCGCGCCCCACCTCGCCGAGGACGCAACCGGGCCATCCGGCCACCTTCGCTTTCATTTTTGCCGCGGGAATGCACATGACCGACAACATCTTCGAAGCGCTTCGCGAAAGTCACCAGATCCAGCGCTCGCTCATGCGCAAGTTGAAGCTGTCAAAAGTTGGCGAACGCCGGATCGATGTCTTCACCCGGTTGCGCATCGAACTGGCGGCACATGAAGCCGCGGAAGAGCGTTATCTGTATGCACCGATGCTGATGGATGACCGCGGGCTGGCTCCCTCGCGCGATGCCCTCGCCGACCATCACAAGATGGACATGATCGTGGCCGACCTGCAGACGCCTGACCACGCCGGCAGCAGCTGGATGGCCAACGTGCGCAAACTGTCGCGGGAACTGCATCATCATCTGCGCGAGGAGGAGAAAATTTTCTTCCAGCTTGCGGGCAGGATTCTCGACGAGCGCGCCAAGCTGTCGCTGGCAGGAAAGTACCGCGGGGACTACCAGCGCATGCGCGAGAAACTCGCGCAGGCCTGAACTTCCATTCAAGCCTTGCCCTGCTCCACCAGCGTCAACGCCACCTTGTCCCTCAGATACACCGGCAGCGCCAGTTCCGGTGCCTGCCCGTGGCCGGCCTTGAACTCGCGCAGCGCCAGCTCGGCAACGTGGGCCGCCTGCGGATAGCGCAGGCCGTCGGCGGAATGCAGCGTGCCGGTGAGACGCCGGCTCAGCACCGTGGCGTAGGTGGCCCAGCCGGTGCCGACCACCTGCCAGGCGCCAGCCTCGGGCAACACCAGCGATTCGGCGGTGCAGATGCGTTCTTCGTCCAGTGCGATCAGGCCGCCGTTGTCGTCGCGGCGATAACAGGCGGCGTAGATTTCGCCCATGCGCGCATCGATCACGGCGAGGATCGCGGTGCCTTCTTCCTCCGGCGCTTCCAGCGCCAGTGCGGCGAGCGAGGAGATGGTGAGCACCGGCAGGTCCAGCGCCAGCGCCATGCCCTGCGCCAGCGACACGGCAAGGCGCACGCCGGTGAATGCGCCGGGGCCGCGACCCACCGCGATGGCGTCCAGGGCATGGCGGCCGATGCCGGCTTCGGCCAGCAGCTGGTCGGCCATCGGCAGCACCAGTTCGGTGTGCCGGCGCGGCGCGATCTCGCTGCGGGCGATCAGTTCATCGCCGTGGATCAGGGCGACGGAGCAGGCTTCGGTGGCGGTTTCGATCGCGAGCAGGTTCATGATTTGCCCATGATAGCGGCTGCCGGCTCGGTCGACGTGGGCACGTAGGCATACCAGTCGATGCGGCGGGTCAGGTACATCATCAGCCCGACCATTGCCAGCAACACCAGGGCGCCGATCAGCAGCGCGTATTGCTCGGCCGCGATCAGGCCGTACAGCATCGCGTAGATCAGGCCCAGCACGCCGCCCAGCAACAGTCCCGCACGTCGTGCATGCAACACCGCCGTCGCGTAGCCACCCACCAGCAGTGCCACCGCCGTGGCCGCCAGCGCGTAAGCCGGGCCGAAGCCGATCTGCTCGGACAGCGCCAGCAGCACCACGTAGAACGTGGCCAGCGCCGCACCGACCAGCAGGTACTGCACCGGATGCACACGCAGCCGCTTGAGCACCTCGAACAGGAAGAACGCCACGAAGGTCATCGCGATGAACAGCAGGCCGTATTTCCCCGCGCGCACATTGCGCTGATAGACATCGACCGGCTGGTACAGCTGCACGCCGAAGGTGGAAGCCTGCAGCGCCTTGTCCATCCCGGCATCGCCGTCGCTCCAGTGCTGGCCGTAGCTGCGGTTGAGGTCGAGCAGGTGCCAGTGCGCGCTGAAACCCTGCGCGTCGACCCGATGCTCCAGCGGCAAGGCAGCGCCGACAAAGCTGGGATCGCTCCACGGCGCATGCATGGTCACGTCGGTGCTGCGCGCCAGCGGCAGCAGTTGCAGCGCCTCGGTGCCGGCCAGCTTCAGGGTGATCTGCATCTCGATCGGTTGCTCGCCCAGCGCGTCCAGATCGATCGGCACCACCACGTTCGGCCACGGACCGAGCCGATCGGCCGAGGATTCGAAGCGTGCCGGCTGGCCGTTGATGCGCAGGTCGGCCACCTCCTGCAGCCCGCGCAGGTCGCCGATCGGCAATCGCAGCTCGGCCTTGCCGGCCTGCCATGGCGCGTCGCTGCCGCGACGGAACTGGGCGATGTCGGCGGCGCGAAATTGTCCGGCCAGCTTCACCGTGGCGACGAACACCGGCGCGGCGTAGATGCCGTAGCTGCGCGTATCGACCGTCATCGCCACGTCCATCGTCAGCGTGTCCGCCAGCATGCTCTCGCTGCCGGCGCGCCATTGCGGCGTGGTCGCCGCGGTGGTCGTTTCCTGGCGCAGCGTGGGCACCACCAGCACCGGTCCGCCCAGCACCTGCGCGCCGCCCCAACCCTGCGCGATCTGCGCGATCGCGTTCACCCGCAGTTGCTGGCGCTCGCGCACCAGTCCGCTCACCTGCAGCAGCGGTATCGTCATCAGCAACGCCAGCACGCCGATGCCCAGCACCTTGGCGGTCACCGTCTGTGTCCATGAGCCCATCGCACCATCCTCCCCGGAATCGAGCGTCGACTACACCACGGGCAACGGCGGCAACGCGGGCGAGCGCGGCCTGCCAGCAGGCCGCAAGATGGCAGGCCGATGACCGCGAACTTTCGCGCCGCTGCCGCGGTCACTGCCGGAACGGCAAGTCAATCGACCCGGACAGGGGAACGCCATGCACGCGATCGCAAGATTCCTGGCCCGCAACAAGGGCTTCATCACCTTCATGCTGTGCATGCTGGTGTTCCGCAGCGCGGTGGCCGACTGGAACGTGGTGCCGACCGGCTCGATGCAGCCGACCATCCGCATCGGCGACCGCATCCTGGTGGACAAGCTGGCCTATGACGTGCGCCTGCCGTTGACTCACCTCTCGCTGGTGCACCTGGCCGATCCGCGGCGCGGTGACATCGTGGTGCTGGATTCGCCAGCCGCGCACGAGCGCCTGGTGAAACGGGTGATCGGCCTGCCTGGCGACGAAGTGGCCATGCGCGGCAATATGCTGTTCATCAACGGCCACGCCGCCCGCTACGCGGGAAGCAGCTATAACGGCATCCACGACGACCAGCGCGATCCGGCCCATTACGAGATCGAACACTACGGCGCGATGAACCACGCCATCCGCCTGTCCGATCATCGACCCAGCCCGGCCAGCAGCTTCGGCCCGGAGCAGGTGCCGCCGAACCAGTACCTGCTGCTCGGCGACGACCGCGACAACAGCCTGGATTCACGCTATCTCGGCTTCTTCCCGCGCAAGCAGATCGTCGGCCGCGCCCGCCACGTGGTCGCCTCGTTCGACCCGGAGCATCACTACCTGCCGCGAAGCGATCGCTTCGGCGCCGCGCTCGACTAGCGCTGTCACGCACTGCCGACCTTCAGGGCGCCACCACCAGCGTCCCCTGATGAAACACGATCACCCACTCGTCGCCACTGCGCCGCCAGATCGTGCTGCGCCGGCTCACCCGTTCGCCCTGCTCCAGGGTGTAGGTAAGCAGATAGGTGTCCGGCCCGAGTACCCGGCAATGGAAATCGTGGGTTCTCCAAGTGTGTTCGGCGGGATCGGGGGGACGGTGCTCCAGCACGTCGAGCACATGGGCGCGGCTGTAGCGCTGGCCGGAGGCGCCGATTTCCCAGAAATCGGAGGCCGCCATGCGTTCGAAATCGGCGCGGGTGTTGCCGAACTCCGGGCGATGGAAGATCGGTTCGCGGCGACGCAATGCTTCCAGCACAGGCAGCAGTTCGGCGGGCGTGGTCAGGTCGGGTTCGGCTGGATGGCGCATCGGCCGTGGGTTCCTGTTCGATGCCATGGCGTTTCTCGTGTTGAGTCTGCCGCATTGCGGTGAAGCGGCGAGCACGCGACTGCTAGGGGTTCGCCTCTGCCTCGGCGAAGAACGCCCGCACATCCGCCAGCTCGCGGGTGCGTGGCATCGGCGGCAGGCTGGCCAGGAACAGCTTGCCGTAGCCCTTGCCGGTGAGGCGCGGATCGCACAGCACCAGCACGCCGCGATCGTGCACGTCGCGGATCAGCCGACCGGCGCCCTGCTTCAGCGCTATCACGGCGCTGGGCACCTGCCAGCCCATGAACGGGTTGACGCCGGACTGTTCGAGCGCAGACAGGCGCGCCATCAGCACCGGATCGTCGGGCGCGGCGAACGGCAGCTTGTCGATCACCACCACGCTCAAGGCCTCGCCGACCACGTCCACGCCTTCCCAGAAACTGGCTGCGCCCAGCAGCACGCCGTGGCCGCTGGCGCGGAACTCTTCCAGCAGCCGCGGACGCGGCGCAGTGCCCTGCACGAACAGCGGCCACGGCACCTTGTCCTGCAGCAGCTCGGCGGCGCGGCGCAGCGCGCGATGCGAAGTGAACAGCAGGAAGGCGCGGCCATGGGATGCGTGCAGCACGGGCAGTACCGCGTCGATGACGTGTTCGGTGTAGTCGCGCGCGTTGGGATCGGGCAAGCCGGCGGGCAGATAGCACAACGCCTGACGCGCGTAGTCGAACGGACTCTCCAGGCTCAGCGTGCGCGGTTCGTCCAGGCCCAGCTGACGCGTGAAATGGTCGAAGTTGCCGGCCACCGACAAGGTGGCCGAGGTGTGGATCCACGCGGCCTGGGTACGCTCGCGCAGGCCGCGCATGGGCGCGGCGAGGTCCAGCGGTGTGGCATACAGCGCGAAGCCACGGGGAAAGGTTTCGTACCAACGCACGTCCTGGTCGCCGTGCGACTCGACGATGCGATCCAGTCGCTCGGTGAACAGTTCGGCGCGCTCGTGCAGGTTGGCGAAGCCGCGCGAGCGCTCGGCCTGCGAGCCGAGCAGTTCGGCCAGGGTGGCCAGCAACTCGCGCAGGTCGTGCAGCGAAGCGCGCACGTCGGCGCGATCCTCCAGCAACTGGAACGCGCCACGTGACGGCAAGGCATCCAGCGCCAGGCGCAACTTGCGCAGCGCATCCTGCAGCGCTTCCACCGGCTCCAGCAGCAGGCCGATCGCGCCGGTGACGCCGCCGCACTCGGTCAGCGCATCCTGCGCCAGGTCGGTGAGCTGGCGCGCGCTCACGCTTTGCGAGAAAAACTGTCCGGCCAGTTCCGGGATCTGGTGTGCCTCGTCGAGGATGAAGGCCGCCGCGCCCGGCAGGATCTCGCCGAAACCCTCCTGCTTCAGTGCCAGGTCGGCGAACAGCAGGTGATGGTTGACCACCACCACGTCCGCTTCCATCGCCTCGCGACGCGCCTTGAATACATGGCAATCGTCATAGAACGGACACTCCACGCCGAGGCAGTTTTCCGGTGTGGAGGTGACCCGCGGCCACAGCGGCGATTCCTCCGGCACCTCGGCCAGCTCCATGCGATCGCCGCGGCGGGTACGCGCCGACCACGCGCGAATCGTCGCCAGCTGCGCAGCCTGCGTGCGCTCGAAGGTGGCGCCTTCGCGCACGGTCTGGTCCAGCCGGTACAGGCACAGGTAATTGGCGCGCCCCTTCAGCAAGGCCGTCTTCAGCCGCGCGTCGAGCACCGAACGTACCTTGGGCAGATCGCGAAAATACAGCTGATCCTGCAGCGCCTTGGTGCCGGTGGAGATGATCACCCGCTCGCCCGACAACAGCGCCGGCACCAGGTAGGCGTAGGTCTTGCCGGTGCCGGTGCCGGCCTCGGCGACCAGCGTGTCGCGCCCGGAGATCGCCTGCTGCACTGCGCGAGCCATGCTCTGCTGGGCGGCGCGGGGGGCGAAATTGGGCAGCTCGCGGGCGAACGGACCTTCGGCACCGAGCAGGGTTTCCAGATCGTCGTTGCCGCTTTCTTCAAACTCCATCATCTTCCAAGTATCGCCCAGCGCCGACGCGCGGCATACCCGCGATGCCGGTCGGATGGCGCGCATCGGCGGAATGATTCACCATGGCCACACCAACTTGGGGGGATCGCACGATGACGACCGAACTGAGCATGCTGTTGTGGAGTGTGGTGCTGGGCCTGGTGCAGATCGCGCTTGCCGCGAGCGGTTCGGTCAGCCAGCGTGGGCTGGCCTGGGCAGCCGGCCCACGCGATGGCGAGCCCAGGGTGTTGACCGGCATACCCGCACGACTGTGCCGTGCCAGCAACAACTTCCTGGAGACCTTTCCGCTGTTTGCCGTGGCCGTGCTGCTCGCCTTCGTGCTGCAGCGGCACGACGGCATGACTGCGCTCGGCGCGCAGCTCTACTTCTGGGGACGGCTGGTTTACCTGCCGGTCTACGCCGCCGGCACCCCCTATCTGCGCACCCTGGTCTGGACGGTGAGCATCGTCGGCATCGTGCTGATTCTCGCGGCGCTGTTCTGATCCCCACCATGCCCGCGGCGGCAGAGCTGACGCAGACGGCGGCGAGCAGGTGGTTCGGTGACGCCTTCTTCCAGTTGCACCCGCGTCTGCAGTCATTGCATCGCCGTGGTGGGCTGCTGCGTGGCCCGGTGGACATCTGCTTCGGACGTGGCCTGGCCGGAATGATCGGACGCCGGCTTGCGCGCCGGCTCGGCATTCCCGCGATGCCGGGAAAGCACCAGCTTGAGGTGGCCATCAGCCATCACGACGACCTGCTGCATTGGGACCGGCGCTTCGACGGGGGCGAACGATTTCCTTCGACCTTCCTGCCTGTCGGCCGCTGGCCCGCGGGCAGCTGGGTTGAGCAGACCGCGGTGATCGCGTTGCAGTTGCAGGTGGATATCGTCGACGGCGGCTGGCATTGGCGCTGCGTCGGCGCCAGGCGTGGACGCTGGCGCTTGCCGCGCTGGCTGCTGCCGCGCAGCGAGGCGTACAAACGGATTGAAGAAGGTCGCTATCGCTTCAAGGTCAGCTTCGCGCTGCCCTTGCTGGGCATGGTGCTGGGCTATGGCGGATGGCTCGACGAAGTCCCGGGCGGCTGACTCAGTAGCGTGGCACCCCGGGCTTGTGGCACTGCCTCACCCATTTGCGGGCGGTGTCCGCACCGGCCTTGTCGCGGGCCTGCAGGCGCATCTCGACGATGGTCTGCCAGTTGCGTGCGCACAACGAACCCAGTCGCGGGCCAAGTGACCATGAGCGATGCGCAAGGCGCTCGGCGGTGGCGAAGTCCTTCAGCCGCACCGCCACTTCGGCACGCTCCTGCAGCAGTTCCGGTGCGTCCGGGCCGAGCTTCAGCGCCTGGTCGAGCTTGCCGGCGGCGGCGGCGTACCGGCCGCCCTGCTCGTCCTGCCGGGCGGCATCCCGCAGCGCACTCACGCCGGGATCGGGCAGCGGATTCACGTCGATGATCGACTTCTCGCGTTCACCGGCGGCGCGAATCGCGGCCACCTGGTCGTAGCTCGGCAGCGGGGTCGGCGCCGGGGTCCGCGGGGTGGTGGCGAACATGCCGCAACCGGCCAGCAGACCGGCAATGAGCAGAGACAGCAGCAGCTGACGAACGGGGCGAGCCATGATCAATTTCCAGTCGGTACGGCAGGGGCGGCGGGCGCTGCAGGCGCGGGCGGCGGGCTGTCGCTGCCGCCGCCGAACAGGTTCTGCCAGAAGCAGCCTTCGGTGTCGGCCGACACGGTGCCGGCGATCACCGGCACCTGCTGCGCGCCTGCGCACTGCGGCTCGGTGCGCTTGCCGGTCGCCGGGTTGAGCCAGGCCATCTCCAGCCCGGCGCCCGGCCCGGCCGGCAGCGGGCGGGTCGGCAGCTTGGCGAACAGGTCACGCCAGGCCCGCAGGCCACCGCTGGCGCCGAACAAGGTGGTCGGCTTGTTGTCGTCGCGGCCCATCCAGAACACCGCCAGATGCTCGCCGGTGAAGCCGGCAAACCAGCTGTCGCGCATGTCGTTGCTGGTGCCGGTCTTGCCCGCGGCATGCAACGAGGCCAGCGCGGAATTGCCCAGCGCGCTGGCGGTGCCGTACTCGGCCACCTGCTGCATCGCCCAGGTCGTCAGCCGCACCGCTTGCTGGTATTCGCCCGGACCACCCTGCACCTGGTAGCGCTTGATCGTGCGGCCATTGCCGTCGAGCACGCCGCGCACCGCCACCAGCGGCAGCGCGTGGCCGTCGGCGGCGAGGTACTGGTACAGCTGGGTCAGTTGCAGCGGCGCCAGGTCGAGCGCGCCGATCAGCAGCGACGGGCTGGGATTGATGTCGCCGATGCCGAACGATTTCAGGAATGCCTGGATCCGCGGCAGGCCCACGTCCATGCCCAGGTGGATCGTCGCCAGATTCCACGAATGCGCCAGTGCGTCGACCATGATCAACGGATCGTGGCTGCGATGGTCGTCGTTCTGCGGGGTCCACATGCTGCCGTCGGGCTGGCGCATGCTGACCGGGCTGTCGTCCATCAGGCTGGCCAGGTTCCAGCGCTCGGGCTGGGTCAGCGCGACCAGGTAGACAAATGGCTTGATGGTGGAACCGATCGGGCGGCGCGCATCCAGCGCACGATTGAAACCCGGATCGCCGGGAATCTTGCTGCCGACCACGGCCAGCACGCTGCCGGTCTGCGCGCCGGTCACCACCGCCGCCGCCTGGATGCCGTCGCCGCGCCTGCCCAGACTCTTCAACGTGCTGGTGATCGCCTGCTCGGTGTACAGCTGCGCGGCCGGATCGAGCGTGGTGAAGATCGACAGGTTGCCCTCGCGCAGCGCGTCTTCGTCGAAGTCTGCGGTGATCTGGTTGCGCACCAGTTCCATGAAGGCGGGGAAGCGGTTGTGCGGCAACTGGCCATTGCTGACGATGTCCAGTGGTGCAGCCTGCGCGGCATTGAGCTGGGCCGCCGTGATCAGGTTGGTCTGGAAGAATTCCTTCAGCACCAGGTTGCGCCGGGTCAGCGCACGCTGCGGCGAGCGGCGCGGGTCGTAATAGCTCGGGCCTTTCACCATGCCTACCAGCAGGGCGATCTCCTGCGGCCGCAGGTCTTCCAGCCGGCGCCCGAAGTAGAACTCCGACGCTGCCGCGAAGCCGTGCACCGCCTGGCTGCCCTGCTGGCCGAGGAATACGTCGTTGACGTAGGCCTCGAGGATCCGCCCCTTGCTGTAGTGCGCCTCCAGCAACAGCGACATCAGCGCTTCGTTGATCTTGCGGGTGAAGTTCTGGTCGCGGCTCAGGAACAGGTTGCGCACCAGCTGCTGGGTCAGCGTGGAACCACCCTGCACCGTATGCCCGGCTCGCAGGTTGGCGAACGCGGCGCGGGCGATCGCGCTGAAGTCGATGCCGATGTGATGGTTGAAGTCGCGATCCTCGACCGCCTGCAGGCCGCTGACCAGCAGCGGCGGCACGTCGGCCAATCGCACGAAACGGCGCTCTTCCTGACTGGCGCCGTACAAGGTGGCGATGCGCGCCGGATCCAGGTGGGCCAGCGCGATGGCCTTGCCGCTGGCGTCATCCTGCACCGCCTTGACCAAGCCGCCGGCCAGGGTGACGCGGATGCGCTTGGGCAATTCGCCGCCATCGGGTCCGGCATAGCCGCGCGAGGAAATGGTGTAGCGCAAACCGTCCTTCTTCCAGCCACCCGCCACCTGGCCCTTGCCGTCATTGCTGTAGCCGGCAAAGGTCAGCTCCAGCTCCAGCGCCGACGAGGTCATCGGCGTGCCCACCGCCAGCGGCAGCGGTCGCGCGTAGACCCGCGTGGGCACCGCGAACACCAGTTCGTTGAAGCGATCCTGCACCCGCTTGTTCAACACCAGGGTGTACGGCAGCACGAAGCCGAACAGCAGACCCATGCCGATCCAGAACGGAATGCGCAGCCACGGCCAGCTGCGACTGGCGATCGAACGAAGGCGGGTCAGAAGAGTCAACGTGGGGAAATCCGGCTATCGAGTGGTTCGATGATAGGGCCTGCTACCCGGCGGGCAAATGAACGTGGCGGCGGGTTTTGGGGCAAAACGCGGGCAATGCGCGCTTATCCGGAAGGCAGCCACATCGACGCCTCAGGGCGAAACGGTCGCGGCCGGATGCCGAGCAGGCGCTCCAGCTCGGCGTTGTCGGCGACCAGGTCGCGGTCCAGCCGGCCCAGCGGACCGCGCAGGCGCGGCAGCGCGAGCTGAACCGCGTGCAGCAGCCAGGCCGGCAACGGCACCGGGATCGTGGTGGCCGGCAGACTGCGGCGCACGCGCGCGAACATCTCCGCCGCCGCCAGCCGTTCGCCACCACCGATCGGCAGCACGCGACCGGCCGAGGCCGGGCATTCGAGCGCAGCCAACGCTGCTTGAGCGATGTCGTCCGCGTGCACCGGCTGGCGCAGGCCGCGACCGGCGGGCAGCGGAAACAGGCGCGTCCGCATCGCCCGCCGGGCCATCGGGGCAAGACTCTGGTCCAGCCCCGCGCCATACACCAGGGTGGGCCGCAGCACCGTCCACGCGCTGCCGTGGCGTTCGCAGGCGCCGGCAAGCGCCGCTTCGCTCTCGCGCAACTGGCGCGACACGTCCCGTTCGCCGGGCACCGGCGAGTCGCGCTTGCTTTCGGCACTCATCGAACTGGTGGCGATCACCCGCGGCGCATCGCCCAGGCTGGCCTGCGACAGCCAGTCCGCAAGATGCGACAGCGGACCGCAACTGATGATCGCCGACAGCGACGGCAACGCCGGCACACGATCAGGCAGGCTGCCGTGCAACCAGGTGATGCCGGGGGACCCCGGCCGCGGATGCCGACTCATCGCGAGCACCGGCTCGCCGGTGGCCAGCAGTCGCGGCAACAGGAACCAGCCGATCTGGCTGCTGGCGCCGATCACCAGCACCGTCATGCGCGAATCACCCGCCGCCCTGCAGGCGGGCGTCCAGATCCTGCACGCGGGGGCTGGCGGGCGCCAGCTTGCGCGCGCGCTGCAGCGACTGGCCGGCGCCGATGCGATCGCCGCGGCCCAGTTGCTGCTCGGCCTGGTCCAGCCATGCGCTCGCCAGTCGGTTGCCAAGCGCTGCCTGCGCCGCATCGCCGGGCGCCAGTTCAGCCAGGTTGGCCAGCATGTCGCCGGCCTGGCTCAGCTTGCCCGCGGAAAGTGCCTGTTCGAACTGCTGGCGGACCTTGCCCGGCAGCGCCTGCAAGCCGTCGAGCGCCGCCTGGTTGTTGCCATCGATCGCCAGCGCACTGCGGTAGAGATCGTAGGCGCTGTCACCAGGCGGCATCATGATGTCGCCGTTGCTGGTCGCCACCTGCGCACGCTGCACCAGCCGCGCCACCGCCGCACCTTGCTGCGGCGACAACACCACCTGCGCCGGCGCTGCATCGGCTGCCGGCGCGGCGCCGGGTGCAGCGTGGGACGCCGCGGAAACAGCGGACTCCGCCGCGCTGTCCAGGCGTGCCCGCGTCGCGGCGAGGTCGGCCGATTTCGGCGCCAGCTGCGCGGCCTGGTCGAGCAGCTTTTCCGCCTGCAGATTGTCGCCCGCGTCGATCGCCGCACTGGCCTGCACGGTCAGCGCCTGTGCCACGTTGCCGAGGCCGGCCTGCGCCTGCGCATTGTCGGGATCCAGCTTCAGCGCCGCCTGGAAATGCGTCAGCGCGGTGTCGTCGCCAGTGCCGCCAATGCGGCCGGCGCGCAGCGCGTCCTGGCCCGCCTTCAGTTCCGCCGCGAGCGCGCTGTTGTCCTGCTTGCGCGTCTGCGCCTGCAGCGCGCGCAGCGCCGGCAGCGCGCCGTTGTTCGGCTGCAAGGCGGCAAGCTGTTCGATGCGCGCATCGGCGGCAGCGCCGTCCTTGGCATCCAGTGCCTTGCGCGCCTGCACGGCCAGCGCGTAACCGACCTGGTCCAGTCCGTGGTTGGCCACCGCGTTGTCGGGATCGGCTTGCAGCACGCGCCGATACAGCGCGCCGGCACCGTCGGGGCCGTCCAGCTTGCCGGCTGCGAAGGCCTGTTGTGCCTGGTCGACCAGATCCACCGTCTGCACCTGGCGGGCGCGGGAGCCGCTGATCGCACGATCCAGTCGGTCGATGGCGCTGCCGCCGCCGAGCAGTTCGCGCGCCACCGTCGCCTGCTGCGACGCCTGCGTCAGGTTGCCGGACTGCAGCGACGCGTCGGCCTGCGCCAGCATCGCCTGGCCGACCTGACGCAGCCCGTCGCGGGCCCGATCATTGTCCGGCTCCAGCGCCGCGGCGGACTGGAACAGCTCGCGCGCACTGCTGCCATCCTGGCCGTCCAGACGGCCATCCTGCAAGGCCTGCTGCGCCTGGGTCAGCAGTGTGTTGAAATCGGTCCGCGGCACCATGCCACGCAGCCGAGCCTGGTTGAACCACAACACCCCCAGCAGGCCGATCACCAGCAGCAGCAACACCGGCACCAGCCAGCCACGACGGCGCTTCGACCGCGTTGGCGGCGATACCCGGCCATGCGGGCGGCGCGCTTCCACGGCCACGCGCGGCAGGCCGTCCGGTACCGGTGCACGGGGCGCGTCCAGCCGATCGATATCGCCAAGCGTGGGCTCGGTGCGAATCGGAGGATGTGCGTCGTGCTGGTCGCGGCGTCCGCTCATGGTTCGTGGCTGTGATGACTGACGATGCAGCTTAACATCGCCCCAGCGGCCGCCGGCCCGCCGCACGGCGCGCATTGCACGGTCATTCAGCCGACGCCGACGCGGCGCACATCGATCACGTTGGGCAGCGCCAGCAGCTTGCCGAGCAGGGTCGACAGCTGGTCGAAATCGCGTACGCGCAAGGTGAAGCGCATTTCCACCTCGCCGGTGTGCACGAACAGCCGGCTGGACGAGGCAATGATGTGGGTGGCGGCGTTGCTGATCACGCTGGTGACGTCCTTCTGCAGGCCCTTGCGGTCGTAGCCGCGCAATTCGATGTCGACCTCGTACGCCTGCGCCGCCGCACTGCCCCAGCTCACCTCGATCACCCGGTCCGGATCGCGGCGGGCCAGTCGCGCCAGGCTGCCGCAGTCGGCGCGATGCACCGACACACCGCGACCCTTGGTGATGAAGCCGCGCACCGGATCGCCAGGCAGCGGCTGGCAGCAGCGCGCCAGCGTGGTCAAGAGGTTGCCGATGCCCTCGATGCTCAGCGCACTGTGATCCAGCGTGGCATGCCGCGAAGCCACCGGCGTGCTCGACTGGGTCACCGCCGGCTCCACCGGATGCGCGGCTTCCTGCACCACCCGCGCGATCTGGCCGGGGGTGATTTCGCCCAGCGCCAGCGCGATCAGCAGTTCGTCCTGACTCTTCAGGTGGAAGTGCGCCGGCAGCTTGCCCACGTCGGCCGTCGACAGCGCCAGGCGCTTCAACTCGCGCTCGAACATGCTGCGACCGACGCTCAGGTTGGTGTCGTGGGCGATCTTGCGAAACCACGCGCGCAACTTGTCTTTCGCCCGCGAGGTATTGAGATAACCGTGATGCGGCGACAGCCAGTCGCGGCTGGGGTCGGCCACCTTGCCGGTGAGAATCTCCACCCGATCGCCGCTTTGCGGCTGGAAGGTCAACGGCACGATGCGGCCGTTGACCTTGGCGCCGCGGCAGCGATGACCGACCTCGGTATGCACCAGGTAAGCGAAGTCCAGCACGGTGGCGCCGCGTGCCAGGTCGAACACCTCACCCTTCGGGGTCAGCAGGTAGACCCGGTCTTCCAGCAATTCGGTGTGCAGGTCGGCCGCCAGCGTGCTGTCGTCGTCGCCACGCGGTTCCAGCAACTTGCGCATCCAGGCGATCTTCGCCTCGAACTCGGCGTCCCCGCTGCCGCCTTCCTTGTAGCGCCAGTGCGCTGCCACGCCCAGCTCGTTGGCGCGATGCATGTCGTGGGTGCGGATCTGCACTTCCAGGGTCTTGCCGGCCGGACCGATCACCGCAGTGTGCAGCGACTGGTAGCCGTTCGCCTTGGGCCGCGCGATGTAATCGTCGAACTCGCCCGGCAGGTGCGGCCAGAGGCCGTGCACCACACCCAGCGCGGCGTAGCAGTCGGTGATGTTGTCGACCAGGATGCGCACCGCGCGGATGTCGTACAGGTCGGAGAAGTCCAGCGACTTGCGCTGCATCTTCTTCCAGATCGAATAGATGTGCTTCGGCCGTCCGGCCAGCTCGGCGCGGATGTCGGCCGCCGCCAATGCGCGCTGCAGTTCGTCCAGCGATTCGCGGATGAACGCCTCGCGATCGGCGCGCCGCTCGTCGAGCAGCTGCGCAATGCGGCGGTAGGTGTCCGGCTGCAGGTAGCGAAACGCCAGGTCCTCCAGCTCCCATTTCAGCTGCCAGATGCCGAGCCGGTTCGCCAGCGGTGCGTGGATGTCGCGGGTCAGCCGGGCCAGCGCCTGGCGCTCGTCGTCGGCCAGCTGCGCCGCCGCGCGCATGCGCGCGAGCTGGCGCGCCAGCAGCACGAACACCACGCGCAGGTCGCGCACGATCGCCAGCAGCAGGCGGCGCAGGCCTTCGGCAGCGCCCTGCGGCGGCCGCTGCGCGTGCAGCGCCCACACCTGTTCGGCCGCCTGCTGCCCGTCCACCAGCCGCTGCAGCTCCGCCGGCAACTTCGCCCGGCGCTCCTGCCACAGCGCCGGATCGGCACGGGCCAGCGCGAACCACAATGCCGCCGCCTGCGTCTGCGCATCGCAACCGAGCATGCCGAGCAGGTCCAGCACGTCGGTGCATTCGGCCTCGTTTACCGTGCGCAAGGCGCAGGCATCCAGCGCCTCGACCAGCGCAGGCGGCAGCGTGCCGGCGCGATCGCGCCATTGCTGCAGGCTGCCGGGTTTGACGAGGGGGACCATGATCTTCAGGGCTGCGCGGGATGCGCCCATCTTAGCTGCAGCCCCGCTCCGTTCACTGACCGGCAACGGAATGCCACACGTCCCGACGACTCAGCCGAGGGCGGCCAGCGCCTTCGCCAGCCGCTTGGCCGAGACTGGCTCGGCCGTTTTCAGCTCCTGCGCGAACAGCGACACCCGCCACTCCTCGATCAGCCAGCGCAACTCGGCCAAGCCTTCCGGATCGGCACCGGCGGCGCGGTGTTGCAGCCAGGCACGCCAGTACGGCAACACCTGCAACATGCGCTGCTGGTCCTTCGCCGGATCCTGGCGCAGCCGCTCGCCACGCAGGCGCATCGCCTTCAGGTAGCGCGGGTAATGGGCCAGTCGCGACAGCGTCAGGTCGCGCAGGAAGCCCGGCGCGAGCAGTGTGTCGCCCTGTTCGCGCAGGTCGTCGTAGCTGGCGCGGGCGAAACCCAGCAGCGGCGGCTGCAGCCAGGGTTTCATCTCGGCCTGCGCCTCGATGATCGGCTCGGCCAGTTTCAGCCGTTCGATACCGGCACCGAACAGCTCGCGCGAAAACTGCGTGCGCAGGGCCTCGAAGCTGCCGGCGGTGCGCACGTCCAGCGGGTGACGTTCCAGCAGATCCTGGAAGCCGCCTTCAAGCAGGTCTTCGCGCAAACCGTCCACGCCACCCAGCGGGGCATACTTGAGCGCCAGCGCATTGCCGATCGGCAAGCGCCGGCGCGCCTGCTTGGCATCGCTGACCAGGGCATTGCGCAACAGTCGCACCACGCCCTGCCGATGCGCGGCGCGGGCCTCGTCGCTGCGCTCGAACACGCGCAGCGCCACCGTCTGGCCCAGGTCGACCAGCGCCGGGAACGCGGTGAGTCCCCCCGCGGAGCGCACTTGCGCGGGGATCGCCTCGAAGTCCCAGCTGGCGACGTCCTCGCGGGTCAGCTCGATGTCGGTCTGGCGCGAAAACGCTTCGCGCGCCTGCCCTTCCCACTGGCCGCGCAGCGCGGCCAGATCGCGACCACTGGCGAGGGTCTTGCCAGCCTCATCGTGGAGGCGATGGCGCATCAGGAAGTGCGGCGACAGTTCGACCGCGGCGAACTCGCTCGCGTCGATGTCCACGCCGGTGGCGCGTTTCAGGAAGCTGGCCAGCACCCTGGCCAGCGGTTCATCGCGCGGCGACTCGGCCTCGACGAAGGCGCGGGCGAAATCCGGTGCCGGCACGAAGTTGCGACGCAGCGCCTTGGGCAAGCCGCGGATCAGTTCGGCCACCTTGTCGGCGAGCAGGCCCGGCACCAGCCATTCGCAGCGCGCCGCGGGCAGTGCGTTCAACATCGCCAGCGGCAGCTGCAAGGTGACGCCATCGGCTTCGTCGCCGGGGACGAAGCGATATTCGAGTTTGTATTTCTGCGCCGGCAGCTCGAGCGCCGCCGGGAAAGCCTTCGCGTCCAGTCCGGCGCCGCCGGCCATCACGTCATCCAGCGACCAGCGCAACGCGGCCTGCTCGGCCGGGCGCGCCTTGCGATACCACGCATCCAGCGCACGGCTGCTGGCGATCTCTCCGGGCAGCTTGCCCGCGAAGAACGCGACCAGGTCATCTTCGTGGCGGATCAGCCCTTCGCGCCGCTGCTTCGCCTCGATGCCGAGCGCTTGCTCCAGCACGCGCTGGTTGGCACGCACGAACTCGGCACGACTGTCGATGTCGCCGCGGACCAACCCTTCGCGCAGAAAGATCGCGTGTGCCAATGCCGGGTCCTGCTGCTGGAACGTCACCGGACGTTTCTCCACCAGCACCAGGCCAAACAGGCTGACCTGCTCGTAGGCCACCACGCAGCCGCGCTTCTTCGACCAGTGCGCGTCGCGGCAATGCGTGCGCAGCAGATGCGCCGCCTGCTGCTCGATCCACAGCGGCTCCACCCGCGCATTGCTCATGCCCCATACGCGCCCACCCACATCGAGAATCTGCGCGGAGAAGATCCAGTTCGGTGGTGCCTTGGCCAGCGCCGAGCCGGGGAACACATGGAACTTGCGCTCGCGCGTGCTGAGGTAAACGCCTTTTTCGTCCTTGCGGCCAACCTGGGTGGGCAAGCCGGCGAGCAGGGAGCGATGCACGGATTCGTAAAGACGGTCACCATCGCTCTCGCTCCCTCCCCCGCTCGCAGGGGGAGGAGCAAGGCGTGCAGCTTCTGGCTGTCCATCCAGCTTCCATCCCAGCTCACCCACCACCAGCAACAGCTGCCGATGCAGCTCGCGCCACTCGCGCATGCGCATGAAGCTGAGAAAATGCCGCGAGCACCAGTCACGCAGCTTCGACTGGGTCAGTTCCTCGTGCGCGTCATGGTAGGCGCGCCACAGGTTCAGCACGCCGACGAAATCGGATTTCGAATCGGCGAAGACCGCATGCGCGGTATCGGCCTGCTGCCGCGCGTCACCCGGGCGCTCGCGCGGGTCCTGGATGCTGAGGAAGGAGACGATGGTGAGCAGCTCGCGCAGGGCATGCAGTTGCTCACCTTCGACCAGCATGCGCGCCAGCTGCACGTCGATCGGCAGCCGCGCCAGCTTGCGGCCGATCGCGGTGAGCTTGCGCGCCTCGTCGATCGCGGAAATCTCGGTGAGCCGGCGGAAGCCGTCGGCGATCACGCGCGGATCGGGCGCTTCGAGGAACGGAAACTCGTCGACCTCGCCCAGCTTCAGCGCCAGCATGCGCAGGATCACGTTGGCCAGCGACGAGCGCAGCAGTTCCGGATCGGTGAACGCGGCGCGGCCGGCGAAGTCGGCCTCGTCATAGAGGCGATAGCAGACGCCCGGCCCGACGCGGCCGCAGCGGCCTTTGCGCTGGTCCGCCGCCGCCTGCGAGATCGGCTCCACGTGCAGCCGTTCCAACTGGCTGCGTTGGCTGTAGCGCTTCACCCGCGCCGTACCGGTGTCGATCACGTAGCGGATCCGCGGCACCGTGAGCGAGGTCTCGGCCACGTTGGTGGCCAGCACCACGCGGCGCTTCACGCCGGGCTTGAACACGCGGTCCTGGTCGCCGGCGGAGAGCCGCGCATACAGCGGCATGATCTCGGTTTCGCGGTATTGCCGGCGCGACAGCAGCTGGTGCGCATCGCGGATCTCGCGCTCGCCGGGCAGGAAGATCAGCACGTCGCCGCGCGGGTCGTCGTGGCTGATTTCGTCGAGTACGGCGGCGATGTGTTCGGCGCTGCCCTGCTGGGTGCCACGCGAGATGGGGTCAGAGTCACCTTTCGCGGGCGAAGAGTGACTCTGACCCCCGACCGGACCCCCGATAGGGCGCCAGCGCAACTCCACCGGATACGCGCGCCCCTCCACTTCCACCACCGGCGCGCCGTCGAAATGCTCGGCAAAGCGCGCGGTATCGATCGTCGCCGAAGTGACGATGATCTTCAGCTCCGGTCGCTTCACCGCCAGGCGCTTGAGATAGCCGAGCAGGAAGTCGATGTTGAGGCTGCGCTCGTGCGCCTCGTCGATGATGATGGTGTCGTAGGCACTCAGCCACGGATCGCCCTGGGTCTCGGCGAGCAGGATGCCGTCGGTCATGAACTTGATCAGGCTGCGCTCGGACACCTGGTCGTTGAAGCGCACCTGGAAGCCCACGAGCTCGCCCAGCGGCGTGCCCAGTTCCTCGGCCACGCGACGCGCCACCGAGCGTGCCGCCAGCCGGCGCGGCTGGGTGCAGCCGATCATGCCCGCTTCGCCGCGACCGGCAGCCAGGCACAGCTTGGGCAACTGGGTGGTCTTGCCCGAGCCGGTCTCGCCGGCGATCACCACCACCTGGTGTTCGCGGATCAGCTTGACGATGTCTTCGCCGCGGGCGCTGATCGGCAGCGATTCGTCCAGCCGGATCTCGGGCTTGGCGGCGACGCGTGCGCGGCGTTGGGCCGCGGAGCGCTGGATATCGGCGCGCAGTGCGGCAAGCTTGCCTTCGTCGGGCCGGCGCGACAGCGTGCGCCAACGCCCCAGCAGGCGCCCGAAGTCGCGGCTGGACACCGCATCCAGCTGCCGACGCAGCTCGCGCAGGCCGGCATCGGCGGAGGGATCGGGCAGGGGTGGCGGGCGGTCATTCATCGGACCGCACATGATAGCTGGTGGCGACCTTTGGCCCGATAGTCAAAGGCTATCGGCGGCATACGAAGGTTTCATTTCACCGGCGAGGATCGACCCGCTACTGTGGCGCCATCGCATCACTCACACAGGAAGGAGCAGCACATGGCCATTTCCATCGGCATCGCCAAGAAGGACCGCGAAGCGGTCGCCAAGCACCTGTCCAAGTTGCTGGCCGACACCTATTCGCTGTACCTGAAGACGCACAGTTTCCACTGGAACGTCACCGGCCCGCAGTTCAACAGCCTGCACCTGATGTTCGAGACCCAGTACAACGAACTGTGGCTGGCCGCCGATGAAGTGGCCGAGCGCATCCGCACCCTGGATGTGTTCGCCCCCGGCTCCTACAGCCAGTTCGGCAAGCTCAGCTCGATCAAGGAAGAGTCCGGCGTGCCGGAATGGAAGGAGATGGTGAACCAGCTGGTCGAAGGTCACGAAGTGGCCGCCGCCACCGCGCGCGACACGCTCAAGGCCGCCAACGCCGCCGGCGACGACGGCAGCGCCGACATGATCACCGGCCGCCTGAAGGCGCATGAGAAGACCGCGTGGATGCTGCGCTCGCTGCTGCGTTGATCGCCACTCCCGCCACATCACGAAGAAACCCGGCCCTGCGCCGGGTTTCCTTGTCTACAGCTGGAGCGTTGCACAGCACTTGTCCGGCTCCATCGGCTTCAGCACCGTCGCCGCTGGCGCCGGCGCCGGCTGCATGGAGGTCGGCGGCAAGCCGTAACGCTGGTTGAAGTAGGCCCAGCTTGGCCACAACGCATGGGCCAGCGCCATGCGCGCCAGCGACGGGTCGATCTTCGTCGGCGTCAGCGTTTCGCCATCCACCTGGTAATGGAACTGGGTCGCCGGCTGTCCCTGTTGCAGCACGACCAGTTGGTCGGCCTTCAGGTAACCGTAGTTGTCGCCGTACTGCATGATGGCGCGGCCCGGATAATGCCGGGTGAGGTCGGAGCCAAGCATCGGATGGATGCTGCTGATGCCGATCAGCGACAGCAGCGTGGGCGCCAGATCGATCTGGCTGACGATGTGCTCGTCGCGCTGCGCCGGCACGCCGGCACCGAGGATCAGTGCCGGGATATGGAAATGCCGCACTGGCACCAGGCTGGCACCAAACACCCGCGAGTCGTGGTCGGCCACGATCAGGAACACGGTGTTCTTCCAGTACGGCGACAGCATCGCCTTCGCAAAGAATCGACCGAGCGCCCAGTCGGCGTAACGCACCGTGTTCTGTACGCTGGCAGCCGGCTCGCTCGCCTCGATCCGACCGGCCGGGTACTCCCACGGCGTGTGATTGGAGACGCTGAACGCCAGCGTGAATTGCGGCGACTTGCCGTCCTGCATCAACCGGTGATGCAGCTCGTTGAACATGTCCTCGTCGGACGCGCCCCACGAGCCGACGGATCCAGGTTTCACCTCGAACTTCGGTTGGTCGATCACCTCATCGAAGCCGTTGCCGAGGAAGAACGACTTCATGTTGTCGAAGTGCGCCTCGCCGCCGTAGATGAAGCGCGAGTGGTAGCCGAATTCGCCGAGCAGACCGGCCAGGGTGAAAAAGCCGCGCTGGCTGCGCGGCTGCTTCAACACGGCCTCGGCCGGCGTGGGCAGGAAACCGGTAGTGATCGCTTCCAGCCCGCGCACCGAGCGCGTGCCGGTGGCATAAGTGCGCGCCAGCAACCAGCCATCCCTCGCCAGTGCATCGAACTGCGGCGACAACTGCTCGCCTCCCAGCGTGCCGATGTACTGCGCACCCAGGCTTTCCTCGACGATGATGACCAGATTGAGCGGCCGCTCCGGCCGCTTCGAGGCCTGCTGCAGATGCCAGCTGGGATGCTGCGGATCAAGCGTCGGACCATCGATAGCAGACGCCTCGCGCACCAGCTGCTGCATCTCCGCTTCGGGCATCGGGCCATACAGGGCCGCCGAGGAGCGTTCGTTCTGCATGTCGAGAATGGCATTGATCACGCTGTACAGCGAATTCAGGGGCAGCGTGTTGACCATCGCATCGTCGCTGAATGCCACCATCGACGGATTCAGCGGGCGATGACCGAGCGTGCCGCGCGCGGCCAGAAACAGCGGTGCCAGCAGGGCGGCGCTCACCAACGGCCGCCAGCGCAGGCGCATCGGCGCATCGAGCAGTCGCGTGCGCATTATCCGGAAACCCAGCCAACCCAGCACCAGCAGCCCGACCAGTGCAAACAACAGCACGCCCCTGTAGCCGTGCCAAAGCATCGCCGAAACCTCGTGCGGGCTGCTCAGGTACTCCACGTACAACCGGTTCGGGCGCGTGTCGTACTCCTGGATGAATTGCGGCGTGGACAGCTCCAGCAGGACGAACAGCAGCCACCACACCCGATACCACCAGGCCGTGATGCGCGCCGCCCAACGCCAGTGGCCCAGCCACGGCGACAACAGCGCCGGCAGTGCACAGATCATCGCCAGCAAACTCAGGTCGATGCGCAGCCCGCCCAAAAGCACCGGCCACAACCCGCCCGCCGCCCCCGCCCGCGGCCACAGCCACAACGCAAGACCGAGTCGGCTCAGCCCGAGGAAGACCAGGGCAAGCAAAAGGAAACGCCAGGTAAGTTGTCGCATGTGATTCCCAGGATACGCAGCGCCTTGCGCCGCGAACTGACGACCACTGCGAACGCCGCCGAAAGAAGCGGCTACTGCGCGGACTCTAACCCAATATTCATGCCCGGACTCGTCGGCGCCGATTCGCGCGCCCTGCGGGCCAACCGGCATCACCCGGCTTCTGGCGTCACGCGCCGCAGCATCGCCATCAAGCTTCCGGACCGCGTCGGCGGCCTCGGCCGGGGTGGTTCTGAAATACCGGCGATGGGCGGCCACGTCGTGCCCCTGCTTGCCGGACACGGCCAGCAACCGGATCTCGGCCAACTTCGCCAGGTCGGCTTCGCTGTCGCCAAGCAGGCGCCTCTCCAGCTCGCGCAGCTGCGAAGGCAGTTCGCCCAGGCGCATGCAGACGAAATAGAAGCCCACCGCGAGGGTCCATGACGACCATTTCAAACGTGTCGAGGCTCATGACTCATCTCCGGAACGTACCCGCCGGCGTGAGCCGGCAGGTACGCCATCATCGGCTGGCGGGTGAGCGGCGCATTTCTTCTTCACTTGTCGCCCTGCACAGGTACCGGATCACCCGCCATTCAACGGAACGTGGCGGTGGAGAATTTCACCGAGTAGCCATTCTTCTTCAGCGCCTTGCCGATTTCGGCCGCGTCGTCATCGCGGCAATACTTCAGGTCCTTCACGCCATACTTTTTCAACGAACGCATCGACGGTACCCAGACGCCGGCGGATGTCGAATACGAGTACTCGCCAGTTACGGCGTCCAGCGTGTAGCTTTCGTCCAGATCGAGAGCGCTGACGGCCTTCTCCGAATCGGCAAGCACGGCGATGTTCACGCCAGCGCGAACGTAGAAGTCCGACTCGTCGGCATGAAATGCCTTGAGCCAGGCCGCATACGCAACCACCAGCCCCTCAGGAATGTTCTCGGTGCGCATGGAACGCGCTTCGTCTTCCGGATTGCCGAGGCCACCGTGCCATGCGACCACCGAATCGCACTCGATCTTCAGATGCCGTCCGGCGATGGCCAGATAGCTTGCGCACGCGGAAACGCAGACTCCTTTCACGTCCATTTCGACATCCGGATGCGCCTGGATGTCCCTGGCTATCTTCAACGCCACCGAGGGGTACCCACCGCTGCTGTTGAGCAGCACTCTGGTAAAGCCACCCCTGGCGACCGCCAGATATTGTTCGTACGAACCTCTTTCGATATCCCCCTCCAACCGTATGGTCGAGACGGAAGACCGGATCCATCCAGCCCACACGCACTGACTGAACAGCACGGTGGTGATCAATATCCCAGCCATGAAGCCATGCTTTTTCATGCGTCGTCCCGAGCAGATCCGTTGCCGGAGCCGTACTTCCGTAATGATGTCGATGCACCCGCTTGCTAGCACGGCATGTGGCGCCCCACCGCTGCAGTCGCAATCGAGGAACCTTCGCCTCCCGTGGTGGCGGAGCAAGCCGGCCGTTCGATGCCCAACCGGATCACCCTTCGCGCCGCGACTACGTCTCAGGCATGGGCGGCAGGCGATGCCCAGGCCCGTCCTGCGAAGTCATCAGACTCCCACCAGGTCGCTGGAAACTGACCCACCGCCGGGTAACGAACCGGTGCGGTATCAGCCGTGGCGAAACCCATAGAACTCTCCCAGAACAACCGCGCTGCGCGGTACTTTGCAGAGCAGCAGAAAGATGATGCACACGTCGCCGCTCGCGGCGGTTCCATTCAATATGGACAACGACGAAAGCATGGGCAGGTATGGGGCGGGCACCATCCAGGCCAGGGGAAATGGCAGCAGCGTCAGCACCAGCATCGGCATGAATGCCACCATCACCGCTTTTGGCCGGCTCAATTCGCCCAGATAGGCTACATGGGGAAGATGCGTTTTCGGATCAAATCCCATGTATGAGCGTTCGCCACGAGCGGAACCGGGCAAGGCCAGCAGATGAATGAACTCATGCATGATGACTATGCCGACCAGAGTCCCGATGAAGATGCCGGGAGGTTGGTCAAAGACGCCAAGCGCCCAGCTGTGCGGCCACAGCAGCGACCAGGCGAGGTACAAGCATGGCCCGATCAGAAGCAGTCCGAGCAGTGTTGCCACGACATGCAGTCGCCCATAATTTTCTAGCAACCGATTCGCATCGGACAGATCGCAGCCAACCTGAGGCGGAAAACCATACTTGAACTTCATGCTGTCAGCCCGCAAGGATTCATTGAAGCCGCCACATGAATTGAGTGCATGTGGCGGCAACGCCAGTCAACCCCCACACCGTTGCAATTGAATCAGTCGTTGATTTTTTTCAACTGAAAAGTGTCACCGGCAACCACGCCCACGTCGAAAAGAGCCTGCGCGACAACGACGACAAAGCCGTTGTTGACCTGCTCGATTCCATTCATGCTCAGCTCCTGCATTTCCCACGCTTTCCCGGTTGCCGCTTCTCGCACCGTGTGTCGATGCTGGGATTCAAGTTGCAGGCCTTGCCGCCAACCCCAAGACACCCGGATCGAGGGACATCCGATCCGGGTACCCATCAAGTCGCCTTTCGTCGGGATCAGCGATTACCTGGCATTGTCTCGCTCGGCCATTTGCTTGCCGAGTTCACACCCCTCCACAAAGAGGGCAACACCAGCCGCGATGACGGCGCCGACGACCACCTCTACCAAGACGCCGCCGGAAACCTGCTCGACCTCGTTTACCGACAGCACCCGTCCGGCAAACTTCCTGTTCATTTGATTCGACATATCCATTCCTCGATCAGTTGAAGGATTGATTACTTGGCGTTGGCGTAATAGCCGGCCAGCATGCCCAGCCCGAGAATCGGGCAAACCGCCAGCGCGATACCAATCTCGACCTTGGTTTCCGTGCTCATCGCGCCACCGGAAACCATTTCCACGTCCACAGCTGCAAGTTCGATCATCTGAAATTCCTTTCTCCAGTTTGGCAGACAGCCTCTGCCTGGCACTTACCGCAGCGGCTTCGCCGGCCACGATCAATCTCGCTTCATACCCAGTTGAATGACCTTCCCGGCGGCCGCCACCGTCTCCGGCCGATGCGCAATCACGATCCGGGTGATCCGCAACCGCTGCACCGCCGCATTGACCAGCCGCTCCCGCTCCACGTCCAGATGGCTGGTCGCCTCGTCCAGCACCAGCAGTCGCGGTCGCCGATACAGCGCCCGCGCCAGGATCACCCATCAGCTTTTCCGGGCGGGAAAAGAGCTAGCCATGCACATTTGATAAAAGGGAAGCAACAAGCTGCAGCGCCCGCCTCGCAGGGACGCCCCGACATATAACGCCAATCAAACTGAGGTAGCGCCCTACTTCAACCTGGCGACAATGCTCACCGCCACGGCCAGAAACGGAAGCACGATGGCGCTTATCAGACATATTTGCTTCAGGACACCGGACTTGTCCGGGCAAAACATGACAAGAAGCAGACTCACTACTATGAACAGCATCGCGATGGCATCTGCTCTGCGCATGGCATCCCTCCAATTGATCGAGTGGGTGGCTGCAGCGCGTTACTCGCTGCAACCACCCCTTGTTCACATGTCACCCAAAACGGTACGGACAAGACGGTGCTTGTCCATTTGAATCTTTCGATTACCTGGCATTGTCTCGCTCGGCCATTTGCTTGCCGAGCTCGCACCCTTCCTTGAAGAGAGCGACACCGGCGGCAATGGCAGCACCGACGATCACCTCTACCAAGACACCGCCGGAAACCTGCTCGACCTCGTTTACCGACAGCACCCGTCCGGCAAACTTCCTGTTCATTTGATTCGACATATCCATTCCTCGATCAGTTGAAGGATTGATTACTTGGCGTTGGCGTAATAGCCGGCCAGCATGCCCAGCCCGAGAATCGGGCAAACCGCCAGCGCGATACCAATCTCGACCTTGGTTTCCGTGCTCATCGCGCCACCGGAAACCATTTCCACGTCCACAGCTGCAAGTTCGATCATCTGAAATTCCTTTCTCCAGTTTGGCAGACAGCCTCTGCCTGGCACTTACCGCAGCGGCTTCGCCGGCCACGATCAATCTCGCTTCATACCCAGTTGAATGACCTTCCCGGCGGCCGCCACCGTCTCCGGCCGATGCGCAATCACGATCCGGGTGATCCGCAACCGCTGCACCGCCGCATTGACCAGCCGCTCCCGCTCCACGTCCAGATGGCTGGTCGCCTCGTCCAGCACCAGCAGTCGCGGTCGCCGATACAGCGCCCGCGCCAGGATCACCCGCTGCTTCTGTCCGCCAGACAGGCTGGAACCCATGTCGCCGACCAGGCTCTGGTAGCCCATCGGCATCGCGGCGACGTCGTCGTGGACGGCGGCGAGTCGCGCAGCGGCTTCGATCCGCACCGGCGTTGCCTCGGGATCGAAAAAGCCGATGTTGTCTGCGATGCTGCCCGCGAACAGCTGATCGTCCTGCATCACCGCGCCGACCCAGCGGCGGTAGGCATCGAGCCCCAGCTTGCGAATGTCGACGCCACCGAAACGCACCTCGCCCTCCGTCGGTGCAAGCAGACCCAGCACGATCTTGGCGAATGTGCTTTTGCCGCAACCACTGGGCCCGACAATGGCCACCGAGTCGCCTGCGTCGATGCGCAGGCTGCAGTGGCGAAGTATCCACGGCTCGCCTTCGGCATAGCGGAAGCTGACGTTGCACAACTCGATGCCCGCCTCGGGGGCTGGCCCGTCCCAGGACGACGAAGAGGTCTCTTCCGGCGTGGTCAGCGCGATGTCCGCGACGCGTTCGGCATGCAACTTGAGCATGCAGAAATCCACCCACTTGTCGATCAGGCTGGCCGCGCGATTGAGGAACTGATCGGCGTACGCGATGAAGGCGATCAGCATGCCCGCGGAAAACTCGTTCTTCAGCGCCAGCGTGGCGGCGATCCAGATCATCGCCACGCGGCCGATGCCGAACATCAGCTGGTTGCTGAGGACAAAGGCGATGCCCAGGCGCTGGATGGCAATGTCGCGGTTGGCCGTGGCGACTGTGGCATTGGCGTAGCGGGACAGGCGCTCATCCTGCTTGTTGGCCAGCTTGATCGGCATCGCGCCACGAATGGATTCCAGCAGCTCGCTCTGTTGACGGGCGCCGTAGACGATCTGCTCCTCGCTGGCACGCCGCAGCGGGCCGAAGAAGCCCCAGCGGATCAGCCCATAGACAAGGAACAGGCCGGCCACCAACGCGGTAAGCCAGATGCTGTAGAACGCCATCACCACCAGGGTTACCAGCGACATCAGGCCGTCCAGCAGGGAACCGATGAACTGCGTGGTCAGCGTGCGCTGGATGGTCTGGATGGAACCGAAGCGGGACACCACGTCGCCGACATGCCGCTTGTCGAACCAGTCCAGCGGCAGCCGCATCAGGTGGGCGAACAGGTTGCTGGCCCATTGCACGTTGAGCGTGGCGCCCAGCCAGGTGACCGCCCACGAGCGCGCCGCGGTGACCAGCGCCGAGAAGATCGCGATACCGATGAAACCCAGGCCCAGCAAGGTGAGCAGGTCGTGATCGGCCGATACCAGCACCTGGTCCATCACCCATTGCAGATAGAACGGCGCAGCCAGCGCGAACACTTCGAGCGCCAAGGCCAGCAACAGGATCTGCGCGAGCGCGGGAACGAGGCCGCGCACCCGGCCGGTCAGCGCGCGCATGGACACCGCCTGGCGCTCGCGCACCGGGGCGAAATCAGCGACGGGACTCAGTTCAAGCGCCACGCCGGTGAAGTGGTCGGACGTTTCCTTCAGGCTCAGCTTGCGCACGCCGCATGCGGGATCATGGATGACGACACCGCGCCTTCCGACGCTCTTCAGCACGACGAAATGGTTGAGATCCCAATGCAGCAGGCAAGGAACCTTCAGCTGGCACAGGTCATCCATGTCCAGTTTCAAGGGACGGCAAGCAAAGCCCAATTGGCCCGCCATCGCCATCACCCGTGCCAGCGTGGCGCCCTTGAGCGAGCTGGAAAAGCGCCGGCGCAGGCCGGCCAGGTTCACGTCGTGACCGTGCTGGGTGGCGATCATAGCGAGGCAGGCCAGGCCGCATTCGGCGGCCTCGGTCTGCAGCACCATCGGCAACACGCGTCGCCAGCCGAACTGCAGCAAGCTTCCGTGCTTGCTCGCGGGCGTCGCATTGCGGGAAGCAAGGTTGCCGTCAGCCATGGGGCACACTTCCGGTCAGGTGATGCGCCAGGCCGTACAGCGGCTCGAATACCCACTCGATCAGGCGGCGGCGTTCCATCAGCACATCGGCCTCCAGAGCCATTCCGGGTTTGACCGGCTCGGGCCGCCCGTATGCCGTCACCTGCTGGCTGTCCAGCTTCACCTCGATGCGATACAGCGGCTCGCGTGCCTGCTGCCCGATCAAGGCATTGACCTCCGCCACGCCCAGGGCGCTGCGCGAGATGTCGCTGACCCTGCCGTACTGCTGGCCGAACTTCTGGTAGGGAAAAGCCTGGTAGCGCAAGACCACCCGACTGCCCGGTTCGATGAAGCCGATGGCCCGGCTCGGCACCAGCAACTGCGCCTGCAGGCTCGACCCCTCCGGCAGGATGGACAGCAGGGGTTGGCCCGCAGCAACCATCTGCCCTTCCTTCAGCAGCACGGTGGAAACCATGCCATCACGCGGCGCGCGCAACACGATCGCCCGCTGCATTTCGTTCTGCGCCGTCGACTGGGCCAGCGTCGCGAGTTGTCGTTCGGTTTCGTTGCGCTTGCCTGCATCATCCAGCGGCAGGCGAGCCAGCTGCTGTCGTGATTCATCGAGCTGCTGGCGCGCATCAAGTTGCTGGCGCAGCAGCGTCTTGTATTGCGCCTGGGCATTCAGCACAGCCGCCTCTTGCTGCTGGATCTGCACGGCCGAGACAAAACCGCGCGCAGCGAGCGGCGTGATCTTCGCCAGCATCTGCTGGTTGCTGGTCACCTGCTGCTGCTGGATCGCCAGTTGCCCGGCGATCTGGGCCAGTTGTCCCTGCAGGAGGGCCATGCGGGATTGCAGCGCGCTGTCCTGCTGTGCGCTCAGCTGCTGCTGGTTGACGAGATCGGCCTGCAGCCGGGAGCGCTGGATCTCCAGCTGTTTGCCGACCAGCGCGTGGGTATCGCCCAGTGCCGCGCTGTCCTGCTCGCTGGAAAGGCGCAGCAATACCTCACCCTTGCTGACCTGCTGGCCGTCGCGCACATTCAGCCGGGTGATCGTGCCGGCGCCGGGAGCCACGACATTGAGCAAGCCGGCACTGGGCACCAGCTGCCCCGCCACGGTTTCACGGCGGGTGTAGTGGCCAAGAAAGAGGAACAGCAGAATCACCGTGGCCAGGGCCATCGCCAGCGTGGTCAGCAACCAGCGTGACAACGGCGCAGCCACGATGATCGAGCCGAGCCAATCACCGCGCCTGGCATCGATGACTTCCTGGCGAAACAGTCCCTGTGACAAAACGATCCTTCCTTGACAGACCCGGAGGCTTCGCGGCGCGTGCCGGCCACCTCGAAAACCCGGCGCATTGTTCGGATCGTGCGGCCACCGCGCCATAGGACAGTTTCCTAGTGATCGCGCAGCTGGTTCGCATGGCTCGGCTGCCGGATATCCGCTGTGCAGCAGGAACTTGTTTTCCGCAACAACGGCTTGCGGGCGAATGCAGGCAAGCCTGCTGGCAGGCCAGGCTGTCGTCGCTGCGGAGACGTCAACTGCGGGAAACGTGCGCTGGATCAGCTACGGCCTGGGCGCCTGCCTGATCCGAACGCGCAAGTCAGCGGCCGGGACAATCACGCATCCTCGGCGCCGACCGGCCGGTCAAAGTCCGGGTATTCCACCCCCGGGCAGCATCGCCCGCAGCGGGATTCATTGGCCGTTGGCCTCAAATTCGCTAAGCTTCTGCGGCTCTGTCGCCAGTCCGGCGAAGCCTCCCTGGGGATCTCTTGAGCGCCACCGCAGCAAACCACAACAGCCGGTACCCGCTGCTCACTGCGATTCTGCTCGCGCTGGTCGTGGCGGCGATGAACATCGGCCTGTGGTGGTACGGCAACCTGCCGCACGGGCCGGACGACTGGCACGGCAAGATCGGCGGTTTCTCGCTTTCGGTGTTCCAGCGCTACCAGAGCCCGTTCAAGCAGGATTACCCCGGCGACGACGAGATCGCCGCCGACCTGAAGCTGCTGCACAAGTACAGCGACCGGGTACGCACGTACACCATGCAGCAGAACCCGCAGCTGTATCGGCTGGCGCAGGCCGAGGGCCTGAAGGTGATGGCCGGCGCCGAGATCGACAAGCGGCTGGACAACAACGAGCGCGAGATCGAGTTGCTGATCGCCAAGGCGCGCGCCTATCCGGACACGATCACCCGGGTGATCGTGGGCAACGAGGTGCTGTTCCGCAACGACCTCACGCCCGAGCAGATGATGGCCTACCTGGACCGGGTACGCGCGGCCGTGCACCAGCCGGTGTCAATCGCCGAACCGGACTACATCTGGCTGAAGTATCCCGAGCTGGCGCGGCACGTGGATTTCATCACCATCCATCTGTTCCCGTTCTGGAACGGCATCGCGCGCAAGGACGCGGTGCCGGCCGCGCTGGGTGCCTATGACCAGATCCGCCAGCATTACCCGGACAAGCCGGTCGTGGTCGGCGAGATCGGCTGGCCGTCGAACGGCGACCGCCACGAGTATGCCGACCCGTCGGTGTCCAACGAGGCGATCTTCATCCGCGACTGGATGAACGTGGCCAAGCAGCAGCACATCGACTACTACCTGCTCGAGGCGTTCGACCAGCCGTGGAAGGAAAACCTCGGCGAGGGCCGCACCGGCGCCTATTGGGGCATGTTCAACGCCGACCGGCAGATGAAGTTCCCGCTGACCGGGCCGGTCACCGAGGATACCGGCTGGCCGTGGAAGGCGATCGCCGCCAGCCTGCTGGCGCTGCTGCCGATGATCCTGTTCGCACGCCGGTTCAGCCGCTTCAAGCTGATGGGCAAGCTGTTCTTCTGCATGCTGATCCAGCTGGCCTGCGGCCTGCTGACGTGGTCGGCGACGCTGCCGTTCAATTTCTACCTGAGCTGGGTCGACTGGACCATGCTCACCCTGCTGTTCCCCGCGCAGATCGCGATTCTGGCGATCCTGCTGATCAACGGCTTCGAGTTCACCGAGGTCTTGTGGCGACCGAAATGGATGCGGCACGCCGTGATGCTGACGCCCGATCCACCGGAAAAGCAGCCGTTCGTGTCGATCCATCTGGCCTGCTACAACGAGCCGCCGGAGATGGTGATCATCACGCTCGATTCGCTGGCTGCGCTGGACTACGCCAACTACGAAGTGCTGGTGATCGACAACAACACCAAGGACCCGGCGGTGTGGCAGCCGGTGCAGGCATACTGCGAGAAGCTGGGCAAGCGCTTCCGCTTCTTCCACCTGGAGCCGTGGCCCGGCTACAAGGCCGGCGCGCTGAATTTCGGCCTGAAGGAAACCGATCCGGCCGCCGACGTGGTGGCGGTGATCGATGCCGACTACGAAGTGCGAGCCGACTGGCTGGCCACGCTCACCGGGTATTTCCACGACCCGAAGGTGGCGGTGGTGCAGTGCCCGCAGGCGCATCGCGAGTTCGAGCACAACGCGTTCCGGCGGATGACCGCGTGGGAATACGACGGCTTCTTCCGCATCGGCATGCACCATCGCAACGAGCGCAACGCGATCATTCAGCACGGCACCATGACGATGGTCCGCCGCAGCGCGCTGGAAGGCACCGGCGGCTGGTCGGAGTGGACCATCTGCGAGGACGCCGAGCTGGGCCTGCGCCTGATGCATGCCGGCTACGAGCTGGTCTACGTCGATGAGCTGATGGGCAAGGGCCTGACCCCAGCCGACTTCAAGGCCTACAAGAGCCAGCGCTACCGCTGGGCGTTCGGCGCGATGCAGATCCTCAAGGGCCGCTGGAGCTGGATGACGCAGAAGGGCCCGCTGTCGGCCGGCCAGCGCTTTCACTTCCTCACCGGCTGGTTCAGCTGGTTCGCCGATGCACTGCATCTGATCTTCACCCTGATGGCGCTGTTCTGGACCGCCGGCATGATCGCCTGGCCGCAGTACTTCAGCCTGCCGATGCAGCTGTTCCTGATCCCGGTGATCGGCTTCTTCTTCGCCAAGGCGATCTTCGGCATCGTGCTGTACCGTGCCCGCGTGCCGTGCAGCTGGTACGACACGCTGATGGCCTCGCTGGCCAGCATGGGTCTGTCGCACGCGATCGCCCGCGGCATCCTGCACGGCCTCACCCGCGAAAAGACCTCGTTCGTGGTCACCGCCAAGAGCCGGCGCCTGGGCGGCAGCAATTTCGCCGCGTTCGCTCCGGTGCGCGAGGAAGGGCTGATGGCAATCGCGCTGGCGCTGTGCATCGTCGGCATGGCGCTGGGCTACGGCACGCGTTACATCGAAGGTACCTTGTGGATGTTCATCCTCGCCGCGCAGTCGATTCCCTATGTGTCGGCGGTGATCGGTGCGTGGATCGCGCACAAGGCCGGCGACAAGGCCGGCTGATGCGGGCTGTTGATATCGCCTCGGCGATATCAACAAATCAAGCGTGACGCCCTGGCGTTCAGGAAATACGCCACGCTTCATATGAAGCCAACAACTCCTTGGGTAAGCTGCCCTCACCCCAGCGAAGACACCCATGAGGATGGAACCCCACGCATGCGCCGTATCCCCCGACGCCTGAGCCTGTTGCTGCCGCTGCTGCTGTTGGCGACACCAAGCCATGCCGGCGTGCAGCTGACGGTGGATGGTGTGGCGGATCCCTTGAAGAGCGCGGCGATCTCGGCCGTCGAGCTGTCGCAGTACGCGAATCGCGAAGTGAGCGATGCCCAGGTCCGGCGACTGTACGAACGCGCTCCCGATCAGGTCAGTAGCGCGCTGCAGCCCTATGGCTACTACGATGCCGCCGTCACCGGCGAGCTGCAGCAGGTCGGCAGGGACTGGCGGGTGGCCTTGCATGTGAAGCCGGGGGAGCCGGTCAAGGTGACCAGCGTCGAGGTGCAACTGGACGAGACGGCCGCGAAGATTGCCCCGCTGCGCGGCGCCAAGCGGGCGATCGAGCGACTCAGGGACAAGCCACTGAATCACGGCACCTACGACGCCGCGCGTGATGCGCTCAGCGCGCAACTGACTGCCAATGGTTTCCTCGATGCCCGGCTGGTCACCCATCGCGTCGAGGTGACCCGGGCCAACCACAGCGCGGCGGTCAAGCTGGCGTGGCAGGCGGGACCACGTTATCGCTATGGCCAGGTGCACTTCGAGGGCTCGCAGTTCAACGACGGCTTCCTTGATCGCTACGTGCCGTTCAAGTCGGGCGACTACTTTGCCCAGGACCAGTTGCTGGTGCTGCAGCAGGCGCTGAATGGCGCTGACTACTTTTCGGTGGTCAACGTGCTGCCGGACATCGACGAGGCGAAGGATGGCGTGGTCGATGTCACCGTGCAGCTGGCGCCGGCGAAGCGTTCGATCTATACCGGCGGGCCGTTCATCGGCACCGATACCGGCTTCGGCCTGCGCGGCGGCCTGGAACGGCGCTGGATCAACCGGCGCGGACACAAGTGGAAGAACGAGCTGGTGGTGGCGCAGAAGCTGAAGACGCTGTCCACGCTGTATTCGATTCCGATGCCCGGCGACAACCAGCGCAGCTACAACTTCGGCGCCAACTTCCGCGACGCGAACACCGCCACCTCGCAGTCGCGCACGCTGGAACTGGTCGGCAACGAAACCCGCCAGTGGCACGGCTGGACCCGCACCCTGGGCGTGCACGCGCTGTCCGGCACGTTCACCGTGGGCAAGCGCGGTGGCGAGCCGGACAACACCCCGGGCATCGAACACGGACGCAGCACGCTGGTATTCGGCGAAGCGTCGCTGACCCGCAAGAAGGCGGACAATCCGGATTTCGTGCATCGTGGCTGGCTGCTCACCATGGCCGTGCGCAGCACCGCCGGCAACCTGCTTTCCGACGCCAGCTTCAGTCAGCTCACGGCCGATGCGAAGTGGATCCGCGCATTCGGCAAGCGCCAGCGCAACCGGTTGATCCTGCGCGGCAGCTTCGGCATCACCCGCACCGACGACTTCACCGCGCTGCCGCCGCAGCTGCGTTTCTTCGCCGGTGGCGACCGCTCGGTGCGCGGCTACGGCTACCAGTCGATCGGGCCGCGCAACAGCGACGATCGCGTGATCGGCGGCACCAACCTGCTGGTCGCCAGCAGCGAGGTCGAGCACTACTTCAGCCGCAACTGGGGCATGGCTGCCTTCGTCGATACCGGCAACGCGTTCCGCGGCACCGACTATCGCCCGAAGATCGGCGCCGGCCTCGGCCTGCGCTGGCGTTCGCCGGTGGGCATGATCCGCGTGGACCTGGGCACGCCGATCCACGCCGACCGCGCGCACGGCATCCAGCTGCACCTGGTGATCGGGCCGGATTTGTGACGACCCCATCCTCCGTGCGCAACTGTCTTTCCCCCTCCCCTGCGACGCAGGGGAGGGTCGGGGTGGGGTCGCTCTTCGCCAAAAGCACCCCCTCCCAACCTCCCCCTGCTCGCAGGGGGAGGAGCCGCGGCAACCCGTCGGGAACGCAAACAGCATGAAGTGGGTCAAGCGCATCGCCATCGCCTTCGCCGCGCTGCTGCTGATCGTGGCAGCAGCCCTGTGGTGGCTGCTCGGCACCGGCGCCGGCCTGCGTTTTGCACTGGCCCGCGCCCAGTCCGCCACCGATGGCGCACTGCACGTGCAGCAGGCGCGTGGCCGGCTGGTCGGACCGCTCGAGCTCACCGGCGTGCGCTACGACGACGGCAAGGGCACGGTCGTCAGGCTGGCCACCGCGCGGCTGGACCTGCGCCTGTGGCCGCTGCTGGTGAAACGGGTGCATGTGCTGGCGCTGGACGCCGATGGCGTCGAGGTGAGCCTGCCCGAACCCGCCGCCGACCAAGGCGAAAGCAACAGCCGGTTCTCGTTGCAACCACCGCTGGAGATCATCTTCGATCGCGCGCACGTGGGCACGGTGAAGGTGAGTCAGGCCGGCAAGCCGGTGTTCGCCTCGAACCGGCTCGACCTCGCCGGCCGCTGGACCACCGCCGGCATCGAACTGCGCCAGCTGGTGCTGCAGGCGCCCGACGGTCACGCCAGCCTCGACGGCCACCTGGTGCTGGGCACTCCCTACCAGGGCAACGCCAGGGCGACGTTTGCCTGGAAGGTCGGCGCGACCGAATACACCGGCAGCCTCGATGCGCACAGCGACGGCAAGCAGGCGCGGCTCGACCTCAAGCTCACCGCGCCGACCCCGATGCAGTTGCAGCTGGCGCTGAGCCAGGGCGGCGATTACGCATGGACCGGTCAGCTCGATGCACCCCGCTTCGACCCGCAAGCCTTGCTCGGCGAAAGTTCGCTGAAGGCGCTGGCCATCGCCGTGCAAGGCCACGGTGATCGCTACAGCGGCACACTCCAGGGTCGGCTCGATCTCAACGACTACCAACTTCTGCTGCAGCCGCTGCGCGCACAGTTCAGTCGCGACATGAAGACACTGACCCTGCAGCAGCTCAAGCTTGGCTCGCCGCAGATCAAGGGCAGCGTCGAGGCCAGCGGCACGGTGCAACTCGCGGCCAGGCCAGTCACGGCGGCACTCGACGTCCACTGGAACGACCTGCTGCTGCCGGCCGAGCTGGCCGGTCAGCCGCTGGCCAGTCGCGGCGCATTGAAGGTCAGCGGCAGTGCCCAGCACTATCACGCCGAAGGCGACATCCAGCTGGGGCAGCCGGGCAAGCCGGCGAAGATCACGCTGGACCTCGATGGCACGCCGCAACAGATCGACCTGCGCACGCTGGCGCTGAAGCAGGCACAGGGCGAGCTGCAGGCCAACGGCCGGCTGACCCTGCAACCGGTGCCGGGCTGGCAGGCCGAAGCCAAGGCCGACCGGTTCGATCCTGGCCAGCTGTTTGCCGGCTGGAACGGCGCACTCGATTTCGACATCGCCAGTCAAGGCAGCCTGCCGCAAGGCGGCCCGGACGCCACCCTGGAAATTCGCCGGCTCGGCGGCAAGCTGCGCGATCGAGCCGTCGACGGCAGCGGCAAGCTGCACCTGTCCTCGGACGACGTGGTGGATGGCCAGCTCGACCTGCGCTCCGCCCGCAGCAACATCCGAGTCGTCGGCAAACCGGGCAGCAGCAACGATATCGAGTTGACCCTGGCGGTCGCCTCGCTGGGCGACTGGCTGCCGGATGCCGGTGGACGTCTGGACGGCCATTTCACGATCGCCGGCAGGCAGCCGAAGCTGAGCGTCAACGGCCAGCTGCATGGCCGGTCGCTGTCGTGGCAGCAGCAGAAGGCGGATACGCTGGAACTGATCGTCGGCGTCCCCGACCTCAGCCATCCGGCCGGCAAGATCGACCTGCAGACCAGCAACGTCTACGTGCAGGGCCTGCTGTTCCAGCATGTCGGCCTGCTGGCCGAAGGCAGCCAGGCCGATCATCGCCTGCAACTGGACGCACGCGGCAGCCAGCTGTCGGGCCGGCTCGACCTGCACGGATCGCTGACAGGCCCGCTCTGGAAAGGCACGCTGTCCATGCTGACCCTGGAGCCGCAGGGCATGCCGCCGTGGCGGCTGCTGCGACCCAGCCAGCTTGCCTACAACGACGGCGCGATGAGCCTGTCCGAACTCTGCCTCAGCGCCGGCGATCCGCAGCTGTGCCTGACTGCGAAGCAGGACCAGCCCGGCAACCTCGACGCCAGTTATCGCCTGCAGGCACTGCCGCTGGCCCTGCTGCTGAACGCCACCGGCAATGCCGACCTGCCGATGCGTGCGGACGGCACCCTGCAAGGCAGCGGCACGATCCGCCGCAGCGCGGCCGGCGCGCTCAGCGGCAATGCCGCGATCGACTCCATGCAAGGCACGATCAGCTATACCGATCGTGCCGACCAACCCTTGCTGCATTACAGCCAGTTGCGCCTGGACGCCGCGCTGACACCGACCGGCCAGCGGATCGAGGCACATGCCGGGCTTGATGACGGCGGACGGCTGGACGGCCAGCTCACCATCAGCGGTGCCCGGCAGTCGCTGGGCGGCCAGCTCGACCTGCGCTTGAACAACCTGGCCTTCATCGAGCTGTTCAGCAGCGAGGTGGCCAACGTCAAAGGCGGCGCCAACGGCAGTTTCCGCTTCGGCGGCACGCTGAAACAGCCGACCGTCCTCGGCCAGGCCAACGTGGCGGGCTTTGCCGCGGAACTGCCCTCGGCCGGTCTCAAGTTGAGCGAGGGTCAGCTCACCGTCAGCACCAGCGACGCGCGACAGTTCCTGATCCAGGGCAGCGTGAAATCGGGCCAGGGCAGCATGGCGATCAACGGCAGCGCCGGGCTGGGCGAGGCGGCGCAAACCTCGCTGACGCTCAAGGGCAGCCAGTTCACCGCGATCGACATCCCCGCCGCCAAGGCGGTCATTTCGCCCGACCTCACCTGGAAGCAGGACGCCAAGGGCATCGTGATCGGCGGCTCGCTCGGCATCGACAGCGCCGATGTGAATGCCGAGAAACTGCCCGGTGCCGGCGCTACCCAGACATCACCCGACGTGGTCGTGGTAGACGAAAGGCAACAGCAGGAGGCGGCCAGCAAGTTGCCGCTCAGCGCCGTGGTCAAGGTCGACCTGGGGCGCAAGACGCATGTCGTGGGCATGGGCCTGAACGGCACCGTGACCGGCGTGCTCACGGTGGTCGAACGCCCCGGCCGCGCCACCGTCGGCCAGGGCCAGATCGCGGTGGACGGCACCTACCGCGCCTATGGCCAGGACCTCAGCATTCAGCGCGGCCAGTTGCTGTTCGCCAGCACGCCGATTGACAACCCGGGCCTGAACATCCGCGCCGTGCGCAAGCTCAATCCCAACGCCACCATCGACGAGGGGCAGGAAGTCGGCCTGCTGGTTTCCGGCACCGCGCAGCGTCCGGTCCTCACCGTGTTTTCCAACCCGGTGATGGAGCAATCCGACGCGCTCTCGTATCTGGTCACCGGCAAACCGCTGTCGCAGGTCAAGGGCGGCGAAGGCGACATGGTCGGTGCCGCGGCGCAGGCGCTGGGTTCGGCGGCCGGCGACCTGCTGGCCAAGAGCATCGGCTCGAAGCTGGGCGTCGACGACATCGGCGTGTCCAGCAACGAGGCGCTCGGTGGCAGCTCCGCGTTCACCGTGGGCAAGTTCCTGTCGCCGCGGCTGTACCTCAGCTACGGCGTCGGGTTGTTCGAGCCGGGCGAGGTTATCACCCTGCGCTACCGGCTCAGCAAGCGCTGGAATTTCGAGGCGCAGCAAGCCACCGAGTTCAGCCGCGCCAGCCTGAATTACCGCATCGAGAAGTGATCCGGGTCAGGCGCCCAGGTACAGCGACGGCGTGCTGCCGAAGCCGGCCTTGACGTGCTTCGCTGTGTCATCGGCCAGTACCTCGGATGCGCCGGCCTCGATGCCGTCGATCACGGCCTGCGCGATATCCGCGGGCTTCGCCTTCGGCGCATCGACGGCTGACACCATGTCGGTGTCGATGTAGCCGGCATGCACGGCGACCACCTGGGTGCCCTGCCCGCGCAGTTCGTTGCGCAGACCGTTGCTGAGCGACCATGCCGCCGCCTTCGAGACGGAATAGACGGCGGTGCCCGGCAGGCTCGCCCAGCTCAGTGCCGACAGCATGTTGACCAGTGCGCCGCCGCCGTTGCGGCCCAGCACCGGCGCAAAGGCCCGGCTGACGGCCAGCACCCCGTACACATTCGTTTCCATCACGGCGCGCAGGGTGGCGACACCGTCCTCGCCCAGCAGTGGATCGCTGCCGATGATGCCGGCGTTGTTGATCACCAGGTCGACGTCACCGCAGGCATCCACCGCGGCAGCAATGTCTTCGGCGCTGCCGACGTCGAGCTTGAGCGGCACCAGGCCTTGCAGGGAAGGCACGCTGGAAGGATCACGCGCGCCGGCGTAGACCTTGCGTGCACCGGCGGCCAGCAGGGCCTGGGCATAGGCCAGGCCAAGTCCGCGATTGGCACCCGTGACGAGTGCGGTACTGCCTTTGATTTTCATGGGGGGTCTCTCTGAGGGACAACGGAAGGGCCGCGCGCTCAGCGCGACGCCTGGTGGGTTTCGTGCGAGTCCAACTGCACGGTCACCGTGCTGGACAGCCCCGGACGCAACCGCGCCAGGGCAGGCTGGCCGGCGTCCAGGCGGATGCGCACCGGCACCCGCTGCACGATCTTGGTGAAGTTGCCGGTGCCCGGCTCGAACGGCAGCAGCGAGAACTGCGAGCCGGAACCCGGCGCGAAACTTTCGACGCGACCTTTCAATGCGTAGCCCGGCAGCGCGTCGACGGCCACGCTGGCGTGCTGGCCGACCACCATGCGCGCCGTCTGGGTTTCCTTGAAGTTGGCGATCACGTACAGGGCATCCAGCGGCACCACGGTCAGCAGGCGGGTGCCGGGTTGCACGTAATCGCCCGGCTCGACCTGGCGGTCGCCCACCACGCCATCGATCGGTGCGCGCACCAGCGTGTTGGTCTGGTCCTGGCGGGCAAGATCGAGCGCAGCCTCCGCGGTGGCGACGCCGGCCTCCGCCTGGGCGAGGTTGGCCTGCAACGTCAGCCGGCTCGCATGGGTGACCGACGCCGCATCGCGACTTACTGCAAATTGGGCGCGGCTGTGCTCCGCGTTGGCCTGGGCGGTGATCGCGGCGGTACGGAACTGCTCGGCCGCGCTGCGCGAAACCGCGCCGCTGGCAATCAGCGCGTCGTAGCGCCGACGATCGGCCTCGGCCTGCTTCTGCTGCGCATCGGATGAACGGATGGACGTCTGCGCCGCACGCATGCTGGCGCCGGCCAGCCGCTCCTGCGCGTCGAGGGTGATCAGCGCAGCCTGCGCGGCGGCGACCGAAGCCCGCGCGTTCTGCAATGCGGCCGCGGCCGATGCCACGCGCGCGTCGAACTCCTCCGCGTCGATGCGTACCAGCGGATCGCCACGACGCACCTGCTGGTCGTGCCGCACCAGCACCGCTGCCACCAGCCCGCGCACCTTCGGCGCGACGATGGAACTGTCGGCCTGCAGATAGGCGTTGTCGGTGGAGACGCTGCGCTTCGGTGCAGCGATCCACAGCGCTCCGCCGATGGCGATCACCGCGGCCACCGCGGCAACCAGCATCGGCTTGCGTGACCATGGCGTGTGCGGTGCAGCCGGCGCGGCGGCCGCGGCCACGTCCGGGGTGGCTTCAGCGCTCATCGTTGCGACTCCTTCGTGCCGAAGCGTTGCTTGAGCTGCACCCGCGAGGCAGCGAGGATCGCGTCGGAACGTTCCGCATCCGGCTCCATCCGGGCCAGCGCGAGGGCGCCAACCAGTTCGGCGATCATCGAGCGGGCGCCGACCTCCGGCTCGGCATGGCCCAGCAGGGCCAGCTGCCCGGCCAGCCTCGCGGTGGACTGCCGCACACCGGCGGCAAACTGGCCGCGCGCCGGGTCCGCCAGTCGGGGCGCGTCCGAGGACAGCGCGGCCATCGGGCACCCGAAGCCGCGCGCGTCACGGTGCTTCTTCGAGAGATAGAAGTCGATATAGGACGCCAGACCCTCGGCCGGATCGCGTCCCGCAGTCGCGTGGTCCAGCCGCAGCCGCGCGTCCTCGAACATCTGGCCGATCGCCGCGGCGATCAGCTCGTCCTTGGATTTGAAGTGGGCGTAGAAGCCGCCGTGGGTCAGCCCCGCCTCCGCCATCACCGCCGCGACGGCGACGCGATCGGGGCCATCGGCACGGATCGCGTTTGCCGCCGCCTGCACGACGGTGGCGCGGGTCTTCTGCTTGTGCTCGGTGCCGTAGCGCATGTCGCTCTCGCTTTTTTATATGATGATCATCATACTATGATTTTCCGTCCTTGCAAGAGCCGCCCGTGAATGCCCCCGCCACCAGCCTTCCGGCAACGCCGATCGCCCCTGCCGAGCTGCCGCTGACGCGCAAATTCCTGATCTTCGGAGTGATGGCGTTCGGCATGTTCATGGCCTTGATCGACATCCAGATCGTCGCCGCCTCGCTCAACGAAATTCAGGCCGGACTGTCGGCCGGACCCGACGAGATCAGCTGGGTGCAGACCGGCTACCTGATGGCCGAACTGGTGATGATTCCGTTCGCCGCGTTCCTGGCGCAGGCACTGTCGACGCGCTGGCTGTTCGCCCTGTCGGCCGGACTGTTCACGCTCACCAGCGCGTTGTGCGGAATGGCCTGGGACATCGACTCGATGACCGTGTTCCGCGTGCTGCAGGGATTCGTCGGCGGCGCGATGGTGCCGACCGTGTTCGCCACCGGCTTCGCGCTGTTCACCGGCAAGCAGCGCGCGTTGATTCCGGCAATCCTGGGCATGGTCTCGGTGATGGCACCCACGCTCGGACCGACGGTGGGCGGCTGGCTCACCGAGGCGGTCGGCTGGCGCTCGATCTTCTACGTCAACATCGTGCCGGGCATCGCCGTCACCGTGCTGTCGATGGTGTTCGTGAAGGTGGACCGGCCCGACCTGTCGATGCTGAAGAAGATCGACTACGTGCACCTGGCGGCGATGGCGATGTTCCTGGGCGGGCTGGAATACGTGCTGGAGGAAGGCCCGCGGCACGAGTGGCTGGGCGACCCGGGCATCGCCACCGCGGCGTGGCTGTCGCTGGTCGGTTTCGTGCTGTTCCTCGAGCGCTCGTTCCGCTCATCCGGGCCGGTGGTGCGGCTGTCGCCGTTCCGCCAGCCCACTTTCGTGCTGGCCTGCGTGCTCAGCCTGGTGATCGGCTTCGGGCTGTACTCCTCCACCTATCTGGTGCCGGTGTTCCTTGGCCGCGTGCGCGACTACAACAGCCTGCAGATCGGTACCACGGTATTCATCACCGGCATCGCGCAAATCCTCAGCACGGTGGTGGCGGCGCGGCTGTCGCAGCGCATAGACGCGCGCTGGACGATCAGCATCGGCCTGCTGCTGTTCGCCGCCAGCCTGTGGCTGTTCTCCGCGATGACGCCGGAGTGGGGTTTTGCCGCGCTGTTCTGGCCGCAGGTGCTGCGCGGGTTCGCGATCATGCTGTGCATCGTGCCCAGCGTGAACATGGCACTGAACGGTTTCGCGCTGGCCGAACTGCGCTACGCCTCGGGCCTGTTCAACCTGATGCGCAACCTCGGCGGCGCGATCGGCATCGCGGTGGTCAACACCTGGCTGCAGGATGCGACCCGCCGCCACGTCGCGCGCCTCGGCGAGAGCCTGGGCGAAAGCGGCCGCCATGCCACCGACGTGGTGGCGCAACTGGCCGGCCGGATCGGCCAGCTCACCGCCGATTCCGCCCACGCTTTGCTGATGGCGCAGGGCGAACTGGGCCGACTGGTCTCGCGCGCGGCATTGACCCTGGCCTTCGACGATGTGTTCCGCTTGATGGCGTGGATGTTCCTGGTGTCGCTGTTGCTGGTGCCGTTCTGCCGGACCCCGCCACAGGCCGGCCAGGACGCCGCCGCGGGGGCGCACTGAGGCGCCATGCGGCCCGCCATTGCCGCCCTGCGGCCTGACAGGGCAAGCTGCGCGGGCGACCAACCGCTCTGCCACGTCACGGAGACCTCCGCATGTTCAAGAAGACCCTGCTGACCGCCCTGCTGCTCGGCGCCTGCGCCGGTGCGTTCGCACAGACGCCGGCGCCGACCACCCCGGCCGGGCCCCGGGCGGCAACCGCGTTGACGCCGCAGCAGAAGGCCCAACTGGAGAGGCAGAATGTGCAGATGGCGCAGGCTTCGCTGCGCATCGCGCATATGGTCGACCAGAATCAGCTCGGCCAGATCTGGGACCAGTCCTCCAGCGTGACGAAACAGACCACCCGACGCGCCGACTTCGTGCAAAGCGTGGGCGCCGATCGCGCCAGACTCGGCGCAGCCGGCGAACGCAAACTGCGGGCGATCACCCGCACCGCCTCGAAGGGCGGCAAGGTGCCGGCCGGCGTGTACGTCAACGTCAGCTACGCGACGCGCTTTGCCATGGCACGGAAGCCCGTGCGCGAATTGATCTCGTTCCACCTGGACAGCGACAAGGTCTGGCGCGTGGCGGGCTACACCCTGCGTTGATGCGCAGGTTCGCCAGCGCACCGGTCTCTAGCCCAGAGGTCATGCACACAAAGCCGGTTGCGCGGACTATCGTGGGACTTTCCCAAGCTGGAGGCGCGATCATGCAACACATGCGATGGATTCTCGGTGCGGCGATCCTGTGCGGTTCGACGGCATGGGCGGCCACGCCGGCCACCGCGTCGATCGGCATCGACCTGAAGGGCATCGATCACGGCGTGAAGCCGGGTGACGACTTCTTCCGCTACGCCAACGGCGACTGGCTGAAAACCGCGAAGATTCCCGCCGACCGCTCCAGCACCGGCAGCTTCCTGAAGATCTTCGAGCAGTCCGAGAAGGACACCGCCGAACTGATCCGCAACGCTGGCGCCGGCCATCCCGCCGCCGGCGGCAATGCGCGCAAGATCGCCGACTACTACGCGGCCTGGATGGACACCGCCACCATCGAAAAACACGGCATGACCGCGATCAAGCCGGAGCTGGCGCAGATCGACGCGATCGCCTCGCGTGACGACCTGGCCCGCGTGCTCGGCAGCCGCCTGCGCGCCGATGTCGACCCGATCAACGCCACCAATTACCACACGCAGAACCTGTTCGGCCTGTTCGTGACCCAGGGCCTGGAGGATCCGTCGCGCCACGTCGCCTACCTGCTGCAGGGCGGCATCGGCCTGCCCAGCCGCGATTACTACCTGTCCGACGAGCCGCACATGGTCGAGGCACGCGGCAAATACCTGACCTATGTCGGCGCGCTGCTGCAGCAGGCCGGCATCGCCGACGCGCAGGCCAAGGCAAAAACCATCGTCGCGCTGGAAACCAAGATCGCCAAGGCGCAGGCCAGCCTGCTCGACAGCGAGGACGTGCACAAGGCGAACAACCTGTGGAGCATGGCCGACTTCGGCGCGAAGGCACCGGGGCTGGACTGGGCCGCCTACTTCCAGGCAGCCGGACTGCAGGACCAGGCGCAGATCGACGCGTGGCAGCCCGGCGCAATCACCGGCCTGTCCGCATTGACCGCCAGCGAACCGCTGCAGGCGTGGAAGGACCTGCTGACCTTCCACACCCTCAACCACGCGGCCGGCCTGCTGCCGAAGGCCTTTGCCGAGCTCAACTTCGAGTTTTACGTGCACACCCTGCAGGGCACGCCGGTGCAGCAGCCGCGCTGGAAGCGTGCCGTCGGCGCCACCAGCAACGAACTCGGCGACGCGGTCGGCCAGCTCTACGTGAAGCACTACTTCCCGGCGTCGTCGAAGGCGCAGATCGAGCAACTGGTGAAGAACCTGGTCGCCGCGTTCCACGACCGCATCGATACCTTGAGCTGGATGACCCCGGCCACGCGCGCCAAGGCCAAGGCCAAGCTCGACACCTTGCGCGTGGGCGTGGGCTACCCGGAAACCTGGCGTGACTACAGCTCGCTCGAAATCCGTGCCGACGACGCGCTGGGCAACCGCCTGCGCGCCGAGAAATACGAGTACGAACACCAGCGCGCCAAACTCGGTCAACCGGTGGACAAGGGCGAATGGTGGATGACCCCGCAGACCGTCAACGCGGTGAACCTGCCGTTGCAGAACGCGCTGAACTTCCCCGCGGCGATCCTGCAGCCGCCGTTCTTCGACCCGAAGGCCGACGCTGCCGCCAACTACGGTGCTATCGGCGCCATCATCGGCCACGAAATCAGCCACAGCTTCGACAACCTCGGCGCCGAGTTCGACGCCCAGGGCAAGCTGGAGAACTGGTGGACGCCGGAAGATCTGGCCCACTTCAAGGCGGCCGGCCAGCAATTGGTGAAACAGTTCAACCAGTACGAAGCCCTGCCCGGCCTGCACGTCAACGGCGAACAGACGCTCGGCGAAAACATCGCCGACGTCTCCGGCCTCACCATCGCCTACCTCGCCTACCAGAAATCGCTGAACGGCAAGCCGGCGCCGGTGATCGATGGGCTCAGCGGCGACCAGCGCTTCTGCCTCGCCTTCGGCCAGGCCTGGCGTGGCAAGATCCGCGACGCCGCCCTGCGCCAGCGCCTCGCCACCGACGTGCACGCCCCCGGCGACTTCCGCGCCGAGACCGTGCGCAACCTCGACCAGTGGTACCCCGCGTTCAAGGCGAAGCCGGGGGAGAAGCTGTATCTCGCGCCGAAGGATCGTGTGAAGATCTGGTAATCGCCCCCTGCTGCAGCGAACACAAAGGGCCGCACGCAAGTGCGGCCCTTCTGCATCGAGGCATCGAAGTGCCAGCAGCCTCTCGTCGCCGCGATTCACCCGGCGGACCTCAAGCAGGAGCACGAAAGGTGCATGGCATGGCGACCATGCCTGCCGAACCGGCAATGCTATTCTGCGGAAAAAGCGCTACAGCGCTATGGCTATTGCAGGCACGTCTGGACAGGGATTGATGGGGAAGCGATCGGGCTGGCTGATTCAACTGGCCATGACAGCACTGGTGGCGTTCGCCCCGCTGGCGGCACCGTTGCAGGCGGCCATGGCGGCGCCGTCCAGGTCACTCGATCTGTTCGATCTCGGTGCACCCGCGTTCACAACGTTCACCACGCGCGATGGCTTGCCGGACCCGGTGACCGTGACCATCCGGACCGACCGCCAGGGCGTCGTCTGGGTCGGCACGCCGCATGGACTGGCCTGGTATGACGGCAAGCGCTGGCACCCGCTCGACGACCCCGCGCTGGCCGGCTACATCAGCCAGTTGTTCGTCGACGATGCCGGCACGCTGTGGGCCTGTGGCAGCAACTTCGGCCTGGCACGTTACGACGGCAGGCACTGGCATATCGAGAGTGCGGACGATGGCCTGACCAACACGCATGTACGGCGCCTGGTCGAGACCGCAGATCACGGCGGCAAACGCCTGTGGGCGGTGAGTCCGGATGCCGGCCTGTTCTACCGCGAGCAGAACCGCTGGCTGGCCGACCCGGGCAATGCACAACTGCCGCGAGCCCGTTTCCTGACGCTGGCGCACACCGACCACCTGTTCGGGCACGAACGGCTGTGGGCTGGCTCGGTCAGTGACGGCCTGTGGTATCGCGAGGGTGACGGCCCCTGGCAACATTTCAGCGCGGCGGGTTTCGACGCCGGCAACGGGCTGGCCTATGTGCTGACCACGAACCACGACGGGCGCGAAGCCCTGTGGGTGTCGGTATTCAATTCCGGATTGTGGCGGCTGGACAAACATGGCTGGCGCCACTGGAGCGTGGAATCGGGCGAGCTGCCCAGCGACGTGCTGTACAACATGGTCGAAACGCCCACCGCGGACGGCGGCGACGCGGTATGGGCGTCATCACGCAATGGCTTGATCCGCATCTACCACGACCAGGTGCAGGTCTTCGACCGCCGCCACGGCCTGCAGTCCAATGCCATCCGCGGCGTCAGCGCGTGGCGCAGCCCGAATGACACCTATGTGCTGTGGGTGGCCACCGAGGACGGCATCGCCCGCAGCTTCGTGGACGGCAGCAAGTGGAAGACGGTGTCGCTGCTGGGCTCCTCGCAGACCGGCGTGCTCAGCGTGCTGGTGGATGCCGACGCGCAGGGCAACGAACGCCTGTGGGTCGGTTCCGATGGGGACGGCCTCGCTCTGTACACCAAGGGTGAGTGGCACTATTTCAACACGTCCCACGGGCAACTCGCCGACTCCGACGTGAGCATGATCGCGCGTGCCGACGACCTGCAGGGCCGCAGCGCGGTCTGGCTCGGCACTGGCTGGGGTCGTTTGCTGCGGTTCCGCGACGAAGCCGGCTTCGCGCCGGTCACCACGCCCTGGCCGCACCAACCGGGCCAGCGCCTCAACGACATGCTGAGCCGGCGCATCGACGGTCACGTGGAGCAATGGTTTGCCACCGACGCCTCCGGCATCTATCGGCGGCGCGACGGCATCTGGACGTCTTTCCGTCCACCGCGGGTGGTTGGCAGCTGGTCGGTGGTGAAGCTGCTGGCGCAGACCACGGCTTACGGAAAATCCTGGCTGTGGGCCAGCAGCAACCAGGGGCTGGCCCGCTTCGATGGCAAGCAGTGGGAGCTGCTGGGTCGCGATATCGGCCTGCCAGACGTGGACCTGCTCGGCGTGCAGCTGATTCCCGACGCACGCGGACGCCCCGTCCTGTGGCTGGGCAGTGTCCGCCACGGCATCACCCGCGTCGACATCAGCGACCCGCTGCACCCGCGCGCCCTGCCGGCCGACCTGCCGGCACCGCCCGATCTGACCGCCGATGGTGCACTGGCCGATCCCGGCGGCCGCATCTATGTCTGCACCGATTCCGGCGTGCAGTTGCTCACCCCGGATGCCGGCCGCTACCGCTCACAGGTGTTCACCGTCCGCGATGGCCTGGTCAACAACGAATGCAATCCCAACGCGCAATTCATCGATGCGCACGGCCGCTTCTGGACCGGCACGCTGGGCGGCCTGATGGTGCACGCCCCCGATCGGGCGAAAGCCGATCATGCGGCCAAGCCGCTCAAGCTGGTCCGGGTGAGCGTCGATGACCGTGCGGTCGAAGGCGATCGCATCGTCATTGCGCCTGGCCAGCACAACCTGCGCGTGGATTTTGCCCTGCTGTCCTGGCAGCACGAGGACGAGTCACGCTTCCGCACCTGGCTGGAAGGCTTCAGCAAGTCACCCGGCGCATGGACCGCCGACAATTTTCGCGAGATCGGCACCTTGCCACCCGGCGAATACACGCTGCATGTCGAGGCGCGCGATTACGCCGGCAACCTGAGCACGCCGATCCTGCTGCCGGTTACCGTCGAGCCCTGGTGGTGGCAGCGTGGATGGGCCTGGCTGCTGTTCGCCGCACTCGCCGGCATCGTCGTCCACGCCCTGCTGCGTTGGCACACCCACGCCTTGCGCCGCCGGCAACACGCGCTGGAGCAACGCATCGATGCACGCACCGCGCAGTTGAACAGCGCCAATCGGCAGTTGCTCGAGCTTGCCCGCCGCGATGCGCTGACCGGCGTGTTCAACCGGCGCTGGCTGATGGAAGCGCTGCAGCAGGCCACCGCCGGCGAACGCCGCGGCGTGACTGCGGCACTGATCTTCATCGACGTGGATCATTTCAAGCTCGTCAACGACAACTTCGGCCATCTGGCCGGCGACCACGCCCTGCGCAGCGTGGCCGAAGCCATCGGCCGGTGCCTACCGGACGATGCCGTGCTCGCCCGCTACGGCGGCGAGGAGTTTGCCTGCCTGTTGTTCAACACCGACCTGCCCACGGCGCACGTCCTGGCCGAGAAGATCCGCCTGGAAGTGGCACGCCATCCCCTGCACGGGCCAGGCAAGAGCGTGCGCGGAATCACCGTCAGCGCCGGCGTCGCGTGCCGCAAACTGGACGGCGAAGACGACGCGGAAATCCTGCTGCGCGAGGCCGATGACGCGCAATACGAAGCCAAGCGCGCCGGCCGCAACTGCGTGCGTGACGCCACACACAAAGCGTGATCGAAGGCGGCGCCGGCCAAGCCTCGTCGCATGGAAAGCTGCGTCTACTTCTTCCGTGCCGCCCGCGCGGCGAGTACGGCGTTGTTGGCGGCCACGGCAGCGCGAATGAGTTGCCTGAAGGCGGCCGCGTCGATCCTCACGCCTTCGCGCAGATCGATCGCGCGACGCACGTTGCCCTCCAGACTGGCATTGAACAGCTTCTTCGGATCGGCCAGCGACGCACCGCGGGCAAAGGTCAGCTTCACCTTGTCCTTGTACGACTCGCCGGTGCAGACGATGCCGTCATGCGACCAGACCGGCGTGCCTCCGGACGTCGGCTTGGCCCACTTCCACTCTTCCCGGATCTCCGGATCGGCATCGTGGATCAGCTGGCGGATATGCGCGAGCATCTCGCCGCGCCAATCGCCCAGCGCTTCGATCCTTGCGCTGATATGGGCGGAAGCATCCGGATCATCGGACCTGCCTGCTGACTTCATGCATCCTCCGCTGCTCGTTTCACGCGCCGGCGGCGCGCCGACCACCCAAGCATATCAACGCGACCGGCCCACGGGATGGCCGGCAGAATCGCCACAGCAGATCGCCTGAACATCGTGCGAAACCCGGCGTCGCTCAGTCGTGGACCATCCCGATCGTCCGCAGCCAGGCATCGGCCAGCACGGGCCAGCCGGTGATCGGCATCTTCGTCGGGCGCAAGCCGAACGCATGGCCACCGTGCGCGTACAGGTGCATTTCCGCCGGCACATGCGCCTTCGCCAGCGCGGTGTAGTAGACCAGCGACTGATTCACGCCATCGACGTAATCGTCTTCGGCCTGCACCAGAAAGGTCGGTGGCGTCGCGCTCGAGACGGGAATGTTCGGGTTCAACTTGCCGTCGCCTTTGGTGAGATGCCCCGGATAGATCGGCATGGCGAAATCCGGTCGGGCACTCTCCTGGTCGGCTGCGTCCACCGGCGCATACAGATGGCGATCGAAATTCGTGCTGATCTCGGCCACCAGGAATCCGCCCGCCGAATAGCCCAGCACGCCGATCCGGTGCGGATCGACATGCCACTGCGCGGCGTGGAAGCGCACCAACCGCATGGTTCGCTGCACGTCCTGCAGCGACGACACCGACAGCTCGAAATTGTGTGGGCGGCAATCGCAATGCCAGTCATACGGCAAGCTGGGTACGCGGTACTTCAACAACACGCAGGTGATGCCGCGGGAGGTCAGCCAGTCGCAGGTTTCGGTGCCTTCCAGATCAATGGCAAGAATCTGGAAGCCGCCGCCGGGAATCACCACGACCGCCGCGCCCGTATTCTTCCCCGCGGGCGCGTACACCGTCATCGTCGGCCGCGTCACGTTGGTCACCGCCGTCGCCGGCTTGCCCGCCAGCAGCTTCGTGCTCACCGTCGCGGTTTCCGGTCCGGGAACCGGTTGCAGATCCGGTGCCGCCCCCGGCCATATCGGCACCTGCGCGTGCCCCGCCGAGGGCTGCCAATTCGCGCCTTTCGCCTGCGCGCCAGCACCTGCCAGCAGCAATCCCAAGGCAACCAGCCAAAGCTTCATGACAATCCTCCGTTGTGGCACACGGCCAGTGTTCAAGATTCGAGACAGCAGATGGTGCGGCGCACCCCTGCCGGATCCTGCGCCATGCTTGCGCCGCGTGGCGGCCATTTGCATGGCTTTTTTCTGAAATCGCACGGAGCTCTCGTCGCACTCAAGGGGACGGCCCTGATCGCGATGGCTTCCAATGTCCGGTTCGGGTCATCGCGTATGCCCTTCGAGCACGACTCGACCTCGCCGATGCCACCTGCCTGCCCGGCCTGATCGACGCGCATACCCACCTGACCGGTTAGCTGCGACCACTGCGTTTTGGCCACGACGGCAACCGGACCTGCGGCTTTTTTCCGCGACGTGCCACATGGCAGCGCGCGAATTCTTCGGCAAGCACGGAATCATCCTTTCGTCGACGGAAACAAACGCACGGCACACGTCGGCTATCGCGTATTCCTCGCACTCAATGGTGCCGATCTCGTCGCCAGCGACGAAGACAAATACGTCACCATGATCGCCCTTGCGGAAGCATCGCGCACGAGTGCGCTTCTACAAACGCCATGCGCAACCCAGACCGGTCACATTGCCTCGATCGCTAGCCCGCGATCCCCAGCCCATCGATACTGGCGATTGCCGCCGGATCAAAACCCGCGAACGCGCTGAAGCGCCGCCCGCGCTCGGCGTAATCCTTGAACTGATCAAAGCTTGGCGCCCCCGGCGATAGCAGGATCACCCCGCCCTCTGGCGTGCGCACCCTTGCCTCGGCCACGGCGCTGGCCAGGTCGTCCACCCGCAACAACGGGCAGGCGATGCCACCGGCGCGCAGCGCATCGGCGATGCGTCCGCCATTGCTGCCCATGCAGACGATCGCGTTCGGTGGCGTCCTGCATACCGCCTCGACGAACGGTGTCCAGTCCAGCCCGCGGTCGTGGCCGCCGACCAGTACGGTCACCGCGCGACCATGCAGGCTTTCCAGTGCGGCCAGGGTCGCCAGCGGCGTGGTGCTGATCGAGTCGTTGACCCAGTGCCAGCCGTCGTGTTCGCCCAGCGGTTGCAGCCGATGTGGCAGCGGGCGGAAGCTGGCCAGTGCGGGCGCGGCGGCCAGCGCATCCATGCCGATCGCCTCCAGCGCGGCCAGCGCGGCACAGGCGTTGAGCGCGTTGTGCAGGCCGGGTGCGGCCAGTTGCGCGATAGCGAAGACGTCCCGGGTATCGCGCCGGATGTAGTCGCCGGCGACGTGCCAGCCTTCCGGTTGACCGAACAGCAGGCGATGCGGATGAGCTTGCGTATGCGCCAGCAACACCGGCTGCACGGCATTGACCAGCAACTGGCGCGATACGTCGGCCAGTTTCAGCTTGTCGGCCACGTAGCGCTCGCGCGAGCCGTGCCAGTCCAGATGTTCCTCGTACAGGCTGGTGATCACGCCAAGTTGCAGCGGGCCGGCTTCGCCGGTCTGGAAGCTGGACAGTTCGATCACCCACAGATCCGCCGTCTGGCCGAGCAGTTCCAGCAATGGCAGCCCGATATTCCCGGCCAGCGCGGTGCGTACACCGAGTGCGCGCGCCAGATGCGCGAGCAGCGCGCTGGTGGTGCTCTTGCCCTTGGTGCCGGTGACGCCGATCACGCGCGCATCGGGATTCTCCGCAAACCACAGCGCGGTACCCGAGGTGAACTGCGTACCCTGCGCCTGCGCCGCCAGCAGCGCGGGCTTGTACGCCGAGATGCCGGGTGACTTCACCACCACGTCGAACTGCGCCAGCGTGGTGGCGTCGGGTTCGCCGGCAATGACTTCCAGCGCGACATCGAACGCGCGCGCCGCCTCGACTTCGGCGCCGCTGCAGAACAGGGTCAGCGCCAAGGTCGGCAGCTGCGAGCGCAGCGCCCGGATGACGGCGTGCCCTTCGCGCCCGAAGCCCCAGATCGCCACGCGGCGATCGGTCAGGTCGGCCACGCGCATCAACCGATCGCCGCCAGCGCAGCCTGCAGTCGCGGCGGCACACGATGTTCGGGCGACGGCGCCAGCCACGGCTCCAGCGCCAGCTGCGCCGCGTCCAGCTGCGGCAGGATCTCGCTGCGGAAGCGGGCGACCAGGGCGTCTTCCTGCCACTCCGGCCGCTGGCTCAACGCGTACATCGCGGCGCGCGCCTCGGCGCCCTCGCCCACGCATTCGAACGGTTTGTGATCCTGGTATTCCAGCAGCGCGTCGAAACCGCCGGCCTGGTTCTCGTCATCCAGCAGGTTGCGGCCGAAGATCGACAGCAGCCGCGGCTTGGGCAGGAACGGCGCCAGCGCCAGGAACACGAAGTGGCACTTCGGGCACTGCCCGCACCAGCGATCGACCGGCTTGGGGCCGAGCAATTTGAAGTTGCGGTTGCAACTGGAGAACACGTCGAAATACGGCGTCAGCCTGGCGAACGCGCGGGTGATCGCCAGCTCCGAATACGGGCGCAGCAACGAGCAGTAATCGAGGTCGCTGGCCACGTGCGTATGCAGCCAGTTGCCCAGCAACTGCTCGAACGCATGACCCTTGCTCCACTGGTGGTTCACCTGCTGGCCGTCGTACTCCAGCGTGGCGGCCGAGGCGGAGCGCTCGTTGGCGAACGCGATCGAGTCGTAGCCGTACAGGATCGCGGCGAGCGCGAGGATCGCCGAGTTCACCGCGGTTACCGGGATATGTCCGTTCCACGCGCCCAGCCGGTTCATCTCGAACAAGCCCGGCGCCAATTCACGCTGGATGTTCAGCGTGGGCAGTCCGGTGCGCTCGGCGCAGGCGGCGATCAGCGCGGAGTTGCCGACCCACGCCGCAGTCGCCTCGCCGCCGATCGACTTGATCGCCTCCACCGCCACCAGCGAGTCCTTGCCGCCGCCGATCGGTACCAGGGTACGTTTGGGCAGATTCAATGCACTCACCGCCGCGGTAACGCCGCCACGCGGAAACGCGATGCGCCCGCGCAGATCCAGTCCGTTGCGATAGGCGAACTCGGCCAGGCCATGCAGATACAGCGCATCGAGCAGGTCCGCCGTGGCATCGTCCAGCGGCCCAGCGGCCAGCTCGATCTGCGGCGGTACGCCCGCCTTGTAGTAGCTGACGCCAGCGATCAGATGCAGCAGCTTCAGCGCCGCGCCGAACGCCGCGCGCCGCTCGGCCGGCACCACCGGCGCCTGTGGAAAGCGGATGCGCTCGACCAGTTCCTCGCCGTCGTCGAAGGCATACGCCAGCTCGGCCACGCCATCGGCGTAGCTGGCGCGGGTGAAACGGAATACCTGGGTGAGGCGGGGTTGCATGGTCTGTGGCACATCTATCTCCAACGGTCGCCCATTATCGCCGCACTTTCAGCCAGACAGGCGGGGCCATCACTCGAGGATGATTTCCCCGGCCTCATCGCGCATGTTGTACGGGCTGGACATCACCTTGCCGTAGGCACCGGCCTGGGCGATCAGGATCACGTCGCCCTCCTGCGCTTCGGGCAGGCGGCGGTCGCTGCCGAGCACGTCGCCGCTTTCGCAGATCGGGCCGACGATCTGGTACAGCGCGGTGGCCGGTTCATGCAACCGGGTCAGGTTGACGATCTCGTGCCAGGCGTCGTACAGCGCGGGCCGGATCAGGCTGTTCATGCCGGTGTCGAGGCCGAGGTAGCGCAGCGCGCCCTTGCCCTTCTGCTGGGTGACCTTGGCCAGCAGCACACCGGCATCGGCGACCAGGTAACGGCCCGGCTCCATCCACAGTTGATAGTGCGGATACGCCGCCTTGACCTCGCGCAGCACGCGGTCGAGCGCGGGAATGTCCAGCCGCGCCTCGCCCGGATGCGAGGGCACGCCCAGGCCACCGCCGATGTCGATGAAGCTGACGCTGCCGATGCGCTCGGCCAGGCTGGCCAGCTGCGCGTAAACCTCGCCCCAGTGCGCGTCGTCGAGGATGCCCGAGCCCAGGTGCGCGTGCAGTCCGCGCACGGTGACGCCATGCGCATCGGCCAGGCGCAGGAAGTCGTCCAGCTGATCGACCGGCAGGCCGAACTTGCTGCCGCTGCCGCCGGTGCGCACCTTCTCGTGATGGCCGAGGCCGCGACCCAGGTCGACCCGCAACACGATCTCGTGACCGCGGAACAGCTCGCCCCAGTGTTCCAGCGGATACAGCGCATCCAGCGACACGGTGGCGCGGGTGGTCAGCGCCCAGGCGTAGTCGTCACGCGGCGCGAAGTTCGGCGTGAACAGCAAGGGCGCGGATTCGGGTACATGCGCCATGACGTATTTCAGCTCACCCGGCGACACGCATTCGAAGCCGAAACCCTCGTCGGCCAGCGCGCCGAGGATCGCCGGGTGGGTGTTCGCCTTCACCGCGTAATGCAGCCGATCAACCGCCACCAGCGATTTCAGCTCGCGCGCCTGATGGCGCACCGTGGGCAGGTGGTAGACGTAGCGCGGCGTGGCTTCGGCGCCGATCTGCAGCAGGCGCTCGCGCTCCGCTTCATGCCACCACGCAGCCGCCACGTCGAGCGTTTCGCCGCTGCCGTACAGCGCCTGCCAGCTGGGACCGAACAGCGCGCTGTCATCGGTGCGCAGCGCGCCCGCGCCGATCAGCAGGTCGTGCAGGTGCGGCAGCAACAGGTCGACCACTTCCTCATCCACCACGAAGGTCAGGTTCAGATTGTTCGACGACTGCGAAATCATGTGCACGCGCAACTGGCCGAACTCGGCCAGCACGCCGGACAAGGTGTGCAGCAGCGAGCGCATGCCACGCCCGACCAGGCTGATCGCCGCGCACGGCGCAATCACCTTGACCCGGCACACCTTGGCCAGGTCGCTGGCCAGCGCGGCGATGGCGTCGGAGTCGAGCAGGTTCTCGGTGGGATCCAGCGACACGGTGACATTGGTCTCGGCCGAACCGATCAGGTCCACCGACAGGCCATGCTGCTTGAAGTGCGCGAACACGTCGGCCAGAAAGCCGACCTGCTGCCACATGCCAACCGATTCCATCGAGACCAGGGTGATGCCCTTGCGCGCGCTGATCGCCTTGACGCTGGGCGCGTGGGCGCGCACTTCCGGACCGATCACGGTGCCTTCAAGCTCGGGTCGGTTGGTGTCCTTGATCAGCAGCGGCACGCGCGGCTCGCGCAGCGGCGACAGGCAGCGCGGGTGCAGCACCTTGGCGCCGGTGGAGGCGATTTCCTGCGCCTCTTCGTAATCCAGCCGCTGCAGCAGGCGCGCGCCCGGCACCTGGCGCGGGTTGGCGGTGAACATGCCGGCCACGTCGGTCCAGATCTCCACCCGCTGCGCCTTGAGCAGCGCACCGAAATAGGCCGCCGAGGTGTCAGAGCCGCCACGGCCCAGCAGCACGGTGCGGCCCAGGCTTTCGCGGGCAATGAAACCCTGGGTGATGAAGACATCGCCCAGCGTCGCCAGGCGTGCGTTCAATGCGGGGTCGGGTTTGGTCTCGACCATCGCCGACAGCAGCCGGGTGCGTTCGTTCTGGTTCGGCAGGGCAATCGCGGCCAGACAATCGCGCGCGTCCAGCCATTGCGTCGGCAGGCCGCTGTGACTGAGGAAGGCCGCGCCGAGCGCGCTGGACATCAATTCACCATGCGCCTGCACCTCGGCCTTCCAGGCCAGTTCGCCGTGGCCGGTCGCGCCCTCCTCCGCCAGACGCGTCAGGTCGCTCAAACGGTCATTGAGCGTATCCGGCAGCGCCAGCTGCATGTGCTCGAGCAACTCGTAGTGGCGCTGCACGATGGCTTTGGCTGCCTGGCTGCGCTGCATCCGATCGCCGAGCCGGCACAACTGCTTGAGCCCATCGGTGATGCCGGACAAGGCGGACACCACCACCAGCACGCGAGCGCCCTCGGCGCGGCGGCTGGCGACCAGTTCGCGAATGTTCTGCCAGCGCGGCAACGTGGCGACACTGGTGCCGCCGAACTTCATCACGATCCAGGGGGCGTCTGTGGGCAAGGGCGCGGAAGTTGGCGGGGTCACGAGGGTTCGCTGTCAAGGGCCTGGAATCGGAACAGTGTTGCGCTGCGGCATTGGAATTGCAAATGGTTTCGCGACGGCGTTGTTTGGCCGTATGGACGTCTGAATTATTGTTTCAATCCACGCAGACACAGGAGGATGTCACCGAAACTCCCTCCCCTGCTTGCAGGGGAGGGTCGGGGTGGGGTCCTCTGGATTTGCGATCATGACGCATGAGGCTGCATGGCGCGGCGAGCTTTTGCGTGGCGCTTTGCGGGCCTTTCGATGACCCTGCGCTACTCCACCTCGATCCTTCCCCGGGAGGGGAGGAGGCGATGGCTGTGCTCACTCCCCTGCCTGCAGGGGAGGGCCGGGGTGGGGTCGCTCTGGACTCTTGAGCTTTTCGGCGACCCTGCGCTACCCCACCTCAATCCTCCCCTGGGAGGGGAGGAAGCGATGGGGTTGCTCCCTCCCCTGCCTGCAGGGGAGGGCCGGGGTGGGGTCGCTCTGGACTCTTGAGCTTTTCGGCGACCCTGCGCTACCCCACCTCAATCCTCCCCTGGGAGGGGAGGAGGCGATGGCGTGCGCTTCGCGCACTTCTTTATTGAATAAAGACGGGGATCTTGCCGATCCTTGCCTGCCACTCCCGCGGCCCGGTCTGATGCACCGAGGTCCCACCGGAATCCACTGCCACCGTCACCGGCATGTCTTCCACAGTGAACTCGTAGATCGCCTCCATGCCCAGATCGGCGAAGCCGACCACCCGCGAGGCCTTGATCGCCTTGGAGACGAGATACGCCGCACCGCCAACCGCCATCAGGTAGACCGACTGGTGCTTCTTGATCGCCTCGATCGCGGCCGGACCGCGCTCGGCCTTGCCGACCATGCCGAGCAGGCCGGTCTGCGCCAGCACCTGTTCGGTGAACTTGTCCATCCGCGTCGCCGTGGTGGGGCCGGCCGGGCCGACCACTTCCTCGCGCACCGGGTCGACCGGGCCGACGTAGTAGATGAAGCGGCCCTTGAAATCGACCGGCAGCGGCTCGCCCTTGTTCAACATCTCGACCATGCGCTTGTGCGCGGCATCGCGACCGGTCAGCAGCTTGCCGTTGAGCAGCAGCGTCTCGCCCGGCGTCCAGCTGGCCACCTCGTCGCGGGTCACCGTGTCGAGATTGACGCGACGGCCCTTGGAGGTGTCGAAGGTCAGCTTGGGCCAGTCTTCCAGCGATGGCGGATCGAGCATCACCGGGCCGGAACCGTCGAGCACGAAGTGCGCGTGACGGGTGGCCGCGCAGTTGGGAATCATCGCCACCGGCAGGTTCGCCGCGTGGGTGGGGAAATCCTTCACCTTGACGTCGAGTACGGTGGTCAGGCCGCCCAGGCCCTGCGCGCCGATGCCCAGCGCGTTGACCTTGTCGTACAGCTCGATGCGCAGCTCCTCGCAACGATTGGATGGGCCGCGCGCGATCAGTTCCTGGATGTCGATCGACTCCATCAGCGCCTCCTTGGCCATCAGCATCGCCTTCTCGGCGGTGCCGCCGATGCCGATGCCGAGCATGCCCGGCGGACACCAGCCGGCACCCATCGTCGGCACGGTCTTCAGCACCCAGTCGACGATCGAGTCGGATGGATTGAGCATCGCGAACTTCGACTTCGCCTCCGAACCGCCGCCCTTGGCCGCCACGATCACTTCCACCGTGTCGCCCGGCACGATCGACATGTTGACCACCGACGGCGTGTTGTCCTTCGTGTTGATGCGCTTGCCGGCCGGGTCGGCCAGCACGCTGGCGCGCAGCTTGTTGTCCGGGTCCATGTAGGCACGGCGCACGCCTTCGTTGGCCATGTCTTCCAGCGACATGCTGGCGTCGTCCCAGCGCACGTTCATGCCCACTTTCAGGAACACGGTGACGATGCCGGTGTCCTGGCACAGCGGGCGATGCCCCTCGGCAGCCATCCGCGAGTTGATCAGGATCTGCGCCATCGCATCCTTCGCGGCCGGCGACTCCTCGCGTGCGTACGCAGCAGCCAGACTCTTGATGTAGTCGACCGGGTGGTAGTAGCTGATGTACTGCAGGGCGTCGGCGACGGACTGGATCAGGTCTTCTTGCTTGATGGCGGTCATGGCGGCAGCTTCGATGTCGAGAGGGGAGCGAGGCGCCGCAAACCGCTGTTCGGGGCGCACAACCCTCTTATTGTGCCGCAAATCGGGCGACGGCCCGACCCCGGCCGCAGGCGTGCCGATGGGTCCGCCATCGTTCGGCCTGCCGCTATCATCGTTGGCTTCCCGACCATGCATCGTCCCGACCATGCCCGACACGTTCCGCTTCCTGCAACTGGATGTCTTCGCCAGCCGCCTGTTCGATGGCAATCCGCTGGCCGTGGTGATCGGTGCCGAAGGGCTGGATGGACCGACCATGCAGCGCATCGCGCGCTGGACCAATCTCTCCGAGACCACCTTCCTGCTGCCGCCCACCGAGCCGCAGGCCGACTACCGCGTGCGCATCTTCACCCCGCGCCAGGAACTGCCGTTCGCCGGCCACCCCAGCGTGGGCAGCGCGTATGCGGCGATCGAGGCCGGACTGATCACCCCCGGCAAGACTGCCTTGATCCAGCAATGTGCCGCCGGGCTGTTGCCGGTGCAGGTCGTCGGCCACGGGCCGACCCGCATCATCCACGTGCAGGCACCGCCGGCGCGGTTGGTGCCGGTCGACGAAGCGCTGCGTGCGCAACTGACCCGTGCGCTGCACGTCGAGCTCGCGCCGGAGCAGGTCACCCATGTCGACAACGGTCCGCACTGGATCCTGTGCCAGCTGGATGAAGCGGCGGTGGTGCGCGCGCTGGCCCCGGAGATGGGCCTGCTGGCGGAGCTGTGTCTGCGCCACGGTGCGGTGGGCGTCAGCGTGTTCGGGCACGAACGTTCCGCCGCGGCGGCGATGGCGGTGCGCGCGTTTTGTCCAGCCGACGGCATTCCGGAAGATCCGGTCACCGGCAGCGCCAACGCCGCGATCATGGCCTGGCTCGGCGCACGCGCGGACCGCGACGGCTACGGCCTGCGCTATCGGGCCAGCCAGGGTCGCGAAGTGGGCCGCGACGGTTATGTGGAAGTGGCACGCGATGAAATCAGCGGTGCGATCACGATCGGCGGCCACTGCGTGATCGGCGTGCGCGGCGAACTGGACATCCCTGCGCCGGGCGGCTGATCTTGCGCCCTCCGCACAGCAGGGGGAGGTCTGGAGAGTGCGCTGTTGATGTTGCCCCGACCAAGCCCCCTCACCTGAAGAACTCCCTTGGGCCCGCCCCACCCTGCCCCTCGCTGTCCAGCGAAGGAAGCAGAATCGACCGCTGAGCTGCCTCTCTCTTCTTAAAAGCCGGCGACACGCCCGCGGAGAGCTTGCCGGGCACGCGGGCCGCCGCCATGCTGTCGCACCCGCCTTTCGTGATCGAACCCATGCCTTCACCGCCGTCCACTGCTTACCTCCGCAGCCTGCGTCCGTGGGACGCCGCCCTGATCGTGGTCGGCGGCGTCATCGGCGGCGGCATCTTCCTCACCCCGGGCGTGGTTGCGCAGCGCACCGAGTCGGGCCTGTGGTTGCTGTCGCTGTGGGTGGCCGCGGGTCTGCTCACCCTGGTCGGCGCGCTGTGCTACGCCGAACTGGGCGCGCGTCGTCCGCGGGCCGGCGGCACCTATGTCTATCTGCGCGAGGCGTTCGGTCCGCTGGCCGGCTTCCTGTTCGGCTGGACCATGCTGCTGGTGATCTATTCCGGCTCCTCCGCCGCGGTGGCGACGATCTTCGCCAGCTATGCCGCCCCGCTGTTCGGCTTGTCGGCGGCGTGGTCGCGGCCGTTGACGATCGGCGCCCTCGTCTTCGTCACCGGCATCAACCTGTTCGGCATCCGGCTGGGTGCGCAGATCCAGAATCTGTTCGCCCTGCTCAAGCTGCTGGCGGTGGCGGTGCTGGTCGCTTGCGGACTCTTTTTCGCCGGGGCCGGCCACCAGCAGGTGCTGGCCGTGGATCCGTCGCGCCACGGCGTGGGCTTCATCGGCGCAGCGCTGCCGGTGCTGTTCGCCTATTCAGGCTTCACCTACCTCAACAACCTGGCTGGCGAAGTGCGCGAGCCGCAGCGCACCTTGCCCCGTGCACTGGCGCTGGGCATGGGGCTGGTGATCGTTGCCTACGTACTGGTCAACGTCGCCTATCTCGCCGTGCTTGGCCATGCCGGCCTGGCCGCCAGCCATGCGCCCGCCGCCGACGTGATGCAGCAGGTGGCCGGGCCGGTCGGCGGCAAGCTCATCGCGCTGGGCGTGGCGATTTCCACCCTGGGCTTCTGCAACATCACCCTGGTTGCCGGCGCCCGCGTGCTGCAGGTGATGGGCGAGGACGGCCTGTTCTTCCGCGCCGTGGCCCGACTGCACCCCCATTGGCGCACGCCGAACACCGCGTTGCTGCTGCTGTCCGGCTGGGCGATCCTGCTGGCGCTGGCATTCAGCTATGGCCAGCTGCTCGACTACGCCACCTTCGGCGACTGGCTGGCCTGCGCGGTCGGCGTAGCCACGCTGTTCTGGTATCGCCACCATGACGATGCGGCCAGCGGCTTCCGCGTGCCGGGCTACCCATGGCTGCCGCTGCTGTTCGTCGCCGCGGTGGGCGCGGTGGTGGTGGCCACCCTGCTCGACAATCCCTTCAGCTCGGCCATCGTGCTGCTGATCATGCTGGCAGGCGTGCCGGTCTACTTCATCTGGCAACGCCTGTTCAGCCGCACACTGCCCTAAGCAGGCGGCGGCAATGCCACAATGCGCGGATCGACTTCGAGGAGATGATGGATGGTGCCCGTGCAAGCCCAGGTCCTGCCGACCCCGCCGGACAGCAGCATCGTTCCGGACAAGATCCGCGACGGCATCGACCTGCAGATCAACGGCGAGCACTACCGCCACACCGGTGATCCGCAGCTGCCCTTGCTGTGGTACCTGCGCGATGTGTTGCGGCTGACCGGCACCAAGTACGCCGGCGAGCACGGCGGCAGCGGCGCCGACCTGGTGCTGCTGGACGGCAAGGCGGTTGCCGCGATCAGCCAGCCGATGGCGAAGCTGGCCGGCAAGGCGGTGATCACCGTGGAAGGTCTGGCCGCCAACGACGGCAGCCTGCATCCGCTGCAACAGGCCTTCATCGACGAGGACGCGATCGGCTGCGGCTACTGCACGCCCGGCTGGCTGATCGCGGGGGTCGACCTGCTCAGGCGCAAACCGCACCCGAACGATGGCGACATCGACCAGTTGCCGAACCTGTGCCGCTGCGGCTGCCAGACCCGCGTGCGTCGTGCGATCAAGCGCGCTGCCGCCGGCAAGGCCGGCCAGCGATGAGCCGGGAGATCAACCAGGGCCTGCGACTTTCGCGTCGCCGCTTCCTGCAGGTGATCGCCGGCACCGCCGGCTCGCTGCTGGTCGGCATCCGCCTGGCCGATGCCGCCGACGCGCCGCTGCCGCCGGCGCTGCTGGGCGACAACATCCATGGCCTCGGCCCCTACGTACGCATCGACGAGGACGGCAGCGTGCTGATCGGCGCGCGCGACCCGGACACCGGCACCGGCGTGGCCACGGCGCTGCCGCGGATCATCGCCGAGGAACTCGATGTCGACTGGAACACCGTCCGCGTGGTGCCGCTGGGCCTCGGCGTGGATACCGCGAAGGGCCAACCGGTCTGGACCTACGGTCATCAGGTCGGCGGCACCGGCACCTCGATACCCGCGGCCTGGCGCGACCTGCGCCAGGCCGGTGCGGCGGCGCGCTGGCTGCTGCTGCAGGCCGCGTCGCGCCGGCTCGGGCTGGCTGCCAGCAGCCTGCGCAGCGAAAGCGGCATGGTCATCGCGCCCGACGGTCGTCGCTTCAGCTACGGCAGCCTGGCCGCCGACGCCAGCAAGATCGCCCTGCCGACCACCCTGCCGCCGCTGAAGAATCCGGTCGACTACAAATTGATCGGCCACCGCGCCGGCGATGTCGACGCACGCGCCATCGTCACCGGCCAGACCCGCTACGCCATCGACCATTTTTACGGCGATGCGGTAGTCGCCGTGCTGTCGCATTGCCCCTGGCCGGACGGCAGCCTGGCGCGCATCGACACCACCGACGCGCTCGCCGTCGCAGGCGTGCTCAAGGTGGTGCAGCTGCACCCCGAGCGGGGGCAGCCGCTGGGCAGCACGGTGATCGCCGCGGCCGTGGCGGTGATCGCCGAAACGACCTGGGCTGCCTTGCAGGGTCAGGCCAAGCTGAAGCTGGAATGGAAACCCGGCGCCAGCGCCGACGGCAACAGCAATGCGCTGGAACAACTGGCGCTGGCCCTGCTCGGCGGCAAGAACGAACCGACCACGCGCGTGCGCGATACCGGTGACGTCGAGGCTGCCGGCAAGAAAGCCGCGCGCCGGCTGGAAGCGACCTACTTCCAGCCATGGCTGGCCCACGCCACCGCCGAACCGATGAACTGCCTGGTGCGGCTGGACAAGGATCGCGCCAGTCTGGTGGTGCCGACCCAGGCACCGCAGAAGGCCTCCGCCGTGGTGCAGCGCCTGACCGGGCTGGCCGCCGACAAGATCGACATCCGCGTGCCGCGCGTGGGTGGCGGCTACGGTCGCCGGCTCGACCACGATTACGTAGCCGAGGCAGTGATGCTGGCCAAGGCCGTCAACAAGCCGGTGCGCCTGCTGTGGTCGAATGAACAGGACCTGCGCAACGACTATTACCGCAGCGGCAGCGTGCACCTGCTCGGCGCGATCATCGACCGCAAGCGCCAGTTGCTGGCGTGGGACCAGCGCATGGCCAGCGCCTCGGCGTTGTCCGGGCGCGGCGTGCCGGACAACCAGCTATGGACGTCCGAACTGCAGGCCGACCAGCTGCCTGCCCCGCTGGTACCGAATTACCGCAGCGACTGGTACGCGCTGCAGTCGACCACGCCGCGCGGCCCGATGCGCGGCATGCCCCACCTCAGCAACGCGTTCGCGGTGGAAAGCTTCATCGACGAGATCGCGCACCAGATGCGCGAGGATCCGCTGAAAACCCGCCTGCGCATCCTCGGCGACGCGCGCCAGCTGCCGCTGGACAACGGTCGCACGCTGGATACCGGCCGGCTGGCCAATGTGCTCCAGCTGGTCGCCGACCGCATCGAGTGGAAGAACTGGCTGCGCACCGTCAACGGCCTGGGCATCGCCTGCTGGCATGTCGACGGCGCCTATGTCGCGCATGCCATCGAAGCCTCGATGCAGGGCGAGCAACTGACCATCCAGCGCGTCGTCTGCGCGGTCGACGTGGGTCGCGTGATCAATCCACTGGGCCTCGAAGGACAGGTGGCCGGCGCCACCCTGGACGCACTGTCGATCGCCCTGAATGCCGCGATTACCATCAAGGGCGGCCAGGTGCAGCAGCACAACTTCAAGGACTACCCGCTGGCCAGCATGGCGCAACTGCCCGACGACGTCGAAGTGATCACCGTCGCCGACCAGCGCGATCCGGCCGGCGCCAGCTTCCTGGCCATGCCCACCGCCGCGCCCGCACTCGCCAACGCCGTGTTCCGCGCCAGCGCGGTGCGCGTGCGCCGGCTGCCGCTGATGAAGGAATTGCTGCGGCTGCTGTGAGTGGCGTTCGCCGGTTGCCCTGCCCGGGCCTTGCCGATGCAGCTTGGCCCATCAAGGCGGCCACCGCTGTCCCGGACCGGGTTGGGCAGGGAACGCTCCTGAAATGGGGGGTGAACCCCTTGGCGGCTGACCGTATCGACGGCTATATCGCGGACGGCAACATGCGCAAGCGCGACCCGCGCTACGTCGACGCCGCTGTGCACAAGCCGGCGAGCCAGGCGAAGACCTTCCAGCCCAAAGACTT
>NZ_JALBWO010000046.1:0-126090 GCF_050026815.1 Rhodanobacter ginsengiterrae
TCTACTTTGCCCACCATCGACTGATGGAAATTGACCTGGGTAAAACGGCCTAAACTGTTACCCATGTCCTGGTACATGTGTCACCCATGTCTCCGGTCCATACAGCCACACAGAGAAAGGTGGCTCGGCTGCCGCAGGCAGACGAAAGCACTTCAGCTCTGAACGTCGCAGGCAAACCAGGAGCATCGCGCACAGGGTGCGCTCCTACGGCTGAGGGCGACGCCGGAACTTGGCGCCGCCTACAATGCGTAATCCCCAGCACCCCGGATCCCCCCATGCGCCCGTTCCGCGTCAAACGCTACCTGCTCACCGGCCTGCTCACCTTCATCCCGCTGTGGGTCACCTGGCTGGTGTTCAAGTTCGTGCTGGGCATGCTGGCTGGCATCGGCGCGCCGCTGGTGGCGGGCCTGCTGGGTACGCTGGCGCTGGTGGCGCCGCATGCGGCCGAATCACTGAAGATGGAGTGGCTGACCTTCATCCTTGCGCTGGTGATCACGCTGGTGGCGCTGTACCTGCTGGGCTTCATCGCGAACCGGGTGATCGGCCAGCGCTTCCTCAGCGCATTCGATGGCCTGCTGGCACGCATTCCGATCGTGCAGACCATCTACGGCGGCACCAAGAAGTTGATGGCGGTGCTGCAGAACAAGCCCAGCGGCATGCAACGCGTGGTGCTGATCGACTTCCCGCGCCGTGGCATGAAGGTGGTCGGCTTCGTCACGCGCATCATGGTCGAGGAAGGCAGCGGCCGCGAGATGGCGGCGGTGTATATCCCGACCACGCCCAACCCCACCGGCGGCTATCTGGAACTGGTGCCGGTGGACGAGCTGACGCCGACCGACTGGACCATGGACCAGGCAATGGCCTTCATCATTTCCGGTGGTGCGGTGGCGCCCGATACGCTGCCGGGACCGCCCGCGCAGCTGCGCCACGCTGATCCGGAGAACCAGGCATGAGCCTGCGCCATGTCTGGTGTTGCGCCCTGCTCGGCCTGGCAGCCAGCGCCACCCACGCCAGCGCAGCGAACCGCGCGGACTGGACCACGCCGACCGAAGCGGCGCAGTTCCGCACCACGCCGAGCTACGCCGACACGCTGGCCTATCTGCAACGCCTGCAGCGCGCGGCACCGGGGATGATCCATCTGGAGACTTTCGGCACCACGCCGGAGGGCCGGCCGATGACGGTGGTGATCGCCAGTGCCGATGGCCGCTTCGATCCGGCCAGCGCGCGGGCCGCGCACAAGCCGGTGGTACTGCTGCAGGCCGGCATCCATCCCGGCGAGATCGAGGGCAAGGACGCCGGCCTGATGCTGCTGCGCGATATCGCGATCAGCGGCAAGTATCCGCACCTGCTCGACCATGTGGTGCTGGTCTACATCCCGGTGTTCAGTGTGGACGGCCACGAGAATTCGTCGCCCTACCACCGGATCAACCAGAACGGCCCGGACAGCATGGGCTTTCGCGGCCAGTCGCAATACCTCAACTTGAACCGCGACTACGTCAAGGCCGATGCGCCGGAAATGCGCGCCTGGCTGAAGCTGTGGCAGCGCTGGCTGCCGGACTTCCTGATCGACGTGCACACCACCGACGGCGCCGACTACCAGTACGACCTGACCTGGTATGTCGAGGACCCGCACAAGCTCGATCCGGCGGTGAGCCAGTGGCAGCACGACGCCATCGTCAAGCACGCGATGCCGGCGTACGAGCAGCGCGGCCACCTCGCCTCGATCTACCTGGAATTCAAGGACGGTACGGATCCGCGCAAGGGCATCCGGAATTTCGGCTCCGGCCCGCGCTTCTCCACCGGCTACGCGGCGCTGCAAAACCGTCCGGCGCTGCTGATCGAAACGCACATGCTGAAGTCGTACGCGAATCGCGTGCACGCGGTGTACGACCTGGTGGAGCTGATGCTGGAGCAGGTCAACCGCGATCCCGGCGCCCTGCTTGCGGCGACGGCAAAAGCCGATGCCGACACCATCGCCCGCGCCGGCAACGCAGATGCCACGGTGCCGCTCACCTTCAAGGGCGATCCGATATCCACGCCGTACACGCTGAAGGGCTTTGCGTTCACGCTGAGCCACAGCGACATCTCCAACAGCGAGTGGATTCACTACCAGCCGGGCCAGCCGAAGACGTACACCATCCCGAACTGGAACGGCCTGCTGCCGGATATCGCGGTGACGCCACCGGCCGCCTACGTGGTACCTGCGCAGTGGCGCGTCGTCATCGACAGGCTCGATGCACATGGCATCGCCTACCGTCGCACCAGCCAGCCGATGACCATCCATGCCGAGGGCTATCAACTGGATGAGCCGCGCTGGGCGAACAAGTCGTTCGAAGGTCATCTGATGCTGCGCGACTTCAAGCTCCGCTCGCTGACACGCGAAGTGACCCTGCCGGCCGGCTCGGTGATCGTGCCGCTGAACCAGCGCGCCGCCAACGTGGCGATCCACCTGCTCGAACCGCAGGCGCCGGATTCGCTGCTGCAGTGGGGTTATCTCGACGCGATTTTCGAAGCCAAGGAGTACGGCGAACCGCGCGTGCTGGAAAAGCTGGCGCGCGAGATGCTGGCGAAGGATCCGGCACTGAAGGTCGCCTTCGAGCAGAAGCTGCACGACGATCCCGCCTTTGCCGCCGACAGTTACGCGCGGCTCAACTGGTTCTTCCTGCGCTCCCCTTGGTACACAGCCCAGCAGGTGGGGCAGTACCCGGTGCTGCGGCTGGATGCGGCGGAACTTGAAGCATTGCCCGACGCTTCCCACGCCCACCCCTGACCTATGACACTGTGCGACCCATGACGTTTGGCCTAGCGTCGACCGCCTTGACGGCCGCCAGGGGAAAGCGCGGGGCCCGCTCATGAAAGCTTTCCGGCGACCTGCCGGCATCCACCCAAACAGAGGGATATCCATGACCAAGCAGTATCTGAAGCCCATCGTGCTGGCGATCAGCGTGGCGCTTGCCCTGACTGCCTGCGGCAAGCAGGAATCCGCGCCGGCGCCGGCCCCGGCTGCCAGCAGCACCACCACAGCGGCGGCAGCCACCGCAACCGCCGCCGTGGATACCGGCAAGAGCATCTTCGACGTCAGCGAGCTGGACCCGAAGATCAACGCCTGCGCCGACTTCAACGGCTTCGTCAACAACCAGTGGGTGGCCGCCAACCCGATCCCGGCTGACCGCACCCGTTGGGGCGCCTTCGACAAGCTGGCCGAAGACAGCCTCAACACCCAGCACACGATCGTCGAGAACGCCGCCAAGGGCGCCAGCCAGGCGGCCGCCGGCTCGATCGAGCAGAAGATCGGCAACCTGTACAAGTCGGGCATGGATGACGCGGCGATCGACAAGGCCGGCTTCGATCCGATCAAGCCCAAACTGGGTCAGATCGACCAGCTGAAGAACAGCAAGGACGTGGTCGATTACCTGAACAGGAACTTTGCCCTCGGCGACATGCAGGTATTCCAGTTCGGCGCCGGCGCCGATTTCAAGCATGCCGAAACGCAGATCGGCTACACCTTCCAGGCCGGACTGGGCCTGCCGACCAAGGACTACTACACCGACCCCAAGCAGGCTGAGCTGCGCAAGGCCTACCTCGACTACATCGCCAAGACGCTTGCGCTGACCGGCGTGTCCGCTGCCGACGCGAAGCAGCAGGCTGATGAAGTGATGGCGTTCGAGACGAAACTGGCGGCCGCCTCGCTGGCGCCGGTCGAACTGCGCACGCCGGAAAACCAGTACCACTTCGTCAGCATCAGGGAAGCAGACAAGATCACTCCGCATTTCAGCTGGGAGAACTTCTTCAAGGCCCAGGGCGTCACCATCGACAAGGGCTTCTCGCTGTCGCAGCCGAAGTTCTTCGCCGAGTTCGACAAGCTGCTGGCCAGCGCGCCGGTCAGCCAGTGGCAGGCCTACCTGCGCTTCCACACCATCGATGACGCCTCCGACGCGCTGAGCAAGAACTTCCGCGACAACAAGTTCGCGTTCTACGGCAAGACCCTGGGTGGCCAGCCGGAACAGAAGGCGCGCTGGAAGCAGGTGCTCGGCACGGTCAACGGCTCGATGGGCATGGCGCTGGGCGAGCTGTACGTGAAGCAGGAGTTCACCCCGGAAGCGAAAAGCCGTGCCGAAGAGCTGGTGACCAACGTGCGCAATGCACTGAAGGCGCGCATCCAGAACCTCGACTGGATGAGCGATGAGACCAAGGCCAAGGCGATCGCCAAGTGGGATACCTTCCTGCCGAAGATCGGCTACCCGGACAAATGGCGCAGCTGGGACGGCCTGAACATCACCCCGGACAACTACTACGCCAACCTCGATGCGGCGGCGAAGTTCAATTACGACTACGACATCGCCAAGATCGGCAAGCCGACCGACCGCAAGGAATGGGGCATGACCCCGCAGACGGTCAACGCCTATTACAACCCGACCGACAACACGATCAACTTCCCGGCCGCGATCCTGCAGCCGCCGTTCTTCAACGCCAAGGCCGATGACGCGATCAACTACGGCGGCATCGGCGCCGTCATTGGCCACGAGGCCAGCCACGGCTTCGACGACGAAGGCAGCCAGTTCGATGGTGCCGGCAACAACGTCAACTGGTGGAGCAAGGACGACCGCGCCAAGTTCGACGCGCGCACGGCCAAGCTGGTGCAGCAGTTCAATGACTACACGCCGATCAAGGACCAGCCGGACGCGCACGTCAACGGCAAGCTGACCCTGGGCGAGAACATCGCCGACCTGGGCGGCTTGAACGTGGCCTATGACGCGCTGCAGGCGGCACTCAAGCAGCACCCGGAAGAAGCCGGCAAGAAGATTGATGGCTACACCGAGGACCAGCGCTTCTTCCTGAACTGGGCCCGCGTGTGGCGCGGCAACATCCGCGAGAAGCAGGCGCTGCTGCGCCTCAACACCGACCCGCACGCACCGGCTTCGCTGCGCGCGATCGGGGCGCCGTCGAACATGCCGGCGTTTGCCACCGCGTTCCAGTGCAAGCCCGGCGATGCGATGGTGCGCGGCGACGACAAGCAGGTGAAGATCTGGTAACCCGCCGCACATCCAGGCCGCAGTGCATCGCGACCTGACCACCCCGAGGCCCCGCATGCCCATGCGGGGCCTCTTGCTGCCGGCCCCGGGGCATCCGCCATGGTGCCTGCCCCCCTGACCTTTGACACTGTCTGCCCCATGACGTTTGGCCTAGCTTGAACGGGCATGTGTCCGCGTCTCGGGGGGATCCAGCGACGCGGCCGGACAAGCACACTCATCATCACTTCAAATGACAAAGGGAACTCCATGACCAAGCAGTATCTGAAGCCCGTGGCACTGGCCCTGGCCGTCAGCCTGGCGTTGACCGCCTGCGGCAAGCACGACGAAGCCAGCAATGCGCCGGCACCGGCCAGCACCGCACCGGCAGCCGCCAGCACCACCGCCGCGGCCGATCTGGGCAAGAGCATCTTCGATGTCAGCGAACTCGGCGCCGGCGCGCAGGCGTGCCAGGACTTCAACAGCTTCGTCAACGCCAAGTGGGTGGCGGCCAATCCGATCCCGGCCGACCAGACCGTGTGGGGCGCCTTCAGCGTGCTGCACGAGAAGAGCCTGGCCGACCAGCATCAGCTGGTGGACAACGCCGACAAGAACGCCGACAGCGCCAAGGCCGGTTCGATCGACCAGAAGATCGGCTGGCTGTACCACTCCAGCATGGACATGGACGCGCGCAACAAGGCCGGCTTCGATCCGATCAAGCCCGACCTCGCCGGCATCGACGCGCTGAAGTCCAACAAGGACCTGCCCGAGTGGCTGAACCAGTCCTTCGCCAAGGGTGATGGCGCGGTGTTCGCGTTCGGTTCGGGCGCCGACTTCAAGAACGCGAAGATGCAGATCGCGTACTCCGAGCAGAGCGGGCTGGGCCTGCCCACCACCGACTACTACACCGATGCGAACAAGAAGGACGTGCGCGACAACTACGTCAAGTATCTCGCCAAGCTGTTCGAGATGACCGGCAGCAGCGCCGCCGACGCGGCCAAGCAGGCCGCCCTGACGATGAAGTTCGAGACCGACCTGGCCCAGCACTCCATCCCGCGCGTGGAAATGCGCAAGCCGGAAAACCAGTACCACTTCGTGACCGTCGCCGAAGCGAACAAGCTCACCCCGCACTTCGACTGGAACGCGTTCTTCAAGTCGCAGGGCGTCACCATCGACAAGGGCTTCTCGCTGTCGCAACCGAAGTTCTTCGCCGAGTTCGACAAGCTGGTCGCCAGCGCGCCGATGGACGAATGGAAGGCCTACCTGAAGGCACGCACCATCTCCAACTCGGCCCCCGCCCTGTCCGAGCCGTTCGTCGATGCGCAGTTCGATTTCTACGGCAAGTCCCTGCGTGGCCAGCCGGAACAGCAGCCGCAGTGGAAGCGCTCGCTGGGTTCGGTCAACAGCGCGATGGGCCAGGCCCTGGGCCAGTTGTACGTCGCCAAGTACTTCACCCCCGAGGCCAAGGCCCGTGCGGAGGAGCTGGTCACCAACGTGCGTGACGCGCTGAAGACGCGCATCCAGAACCTCGACTGGATGAGCGCGGAAACCAAGACCAAGGCGCTCGACAAATGGTCGAAGTTCCTGCCGAAGATCGGCTATCCGCAAACCTGGCGCAACTGGGACGGCCTGACCATCAGCAAGGACAGCTACTACGCCAACATGCAGGCGGCCAGCAAGTTCAACTACGAGTACGACATCGCCAAGATCGGCAAGCCGACCGACCGCCAGGACTGGGGCATGACCCCGCAGACGGTCAACGCGTACTACAACCCGACCGACAACACGATCAACTTCCCGGCCGCGATCCTGCAGCCGCCGTTCTTCGATGCCAAGGCGGATGACGCGATCAACTACGGTGGCATCGGCGCGGTGATCGGCCACGAGGCCAGCCACGGCTTCGACGACCAGGGCAGCCAGTTCGACGGCGATGGCAACAACGTCAACTGGTGGACCGACGCGGACAAGAAGCAGTTCGAAGCGCGCACCGGCAAACTGGTTGAGCAGTTCAACGCCTATGCGCCGCTGGCCGATCATCCGGAACTGAAAGTCAACGGCACGCTGACCCTGGGCGAGAACATCGCCGACCTGGGCGGTCTGAACATCGCCTATGACGCGCTGCAGACCGCGCTGAAGAAGAACCCGGCCGAAGCCGCCTCGAAAATCGAAGGCTATACGCAGGACCAGCGCTTCTTCCTCAACTGGGCCCGCGTGTGGCGCGGCGACATCCGCGAGAAGGCGCAGATGGTCTATCTGAATGCCGATCCGCACTCGCCGATGAAGTTCCGCGCGATGGGCGCCCCGTCCAACATGCCGGCCTTCGCCACGGCGTTCCAGTGCAAGCCGGGTGATGCGATGGTGCGTGGTGACGACAAGCAGGTGAAGATCTGGTAATCCCGCGGCACATCATGGCGCCGTTCATCGCGCCATGAACCCGAAGGCCCCGCATGCGAATGCGGGGCCTTTTTCTTGGCGCGTCGGTGCCGATTCCGGTCGGTTCCCCATCGATCGCGTCTTCGGGTATTGCAAATCATTCTCATTAAAAATATCGTAGGACCCTTCTCCGGTCGTCATCGCCACGCGGTGGCGTGCCGGAACGCTGACCAGTTTCCCGACGCTTGAATGCCGGCTCACGCGGATTCTCATCTGCGCGCTTCCGGCTGACCTGAAAACCTGCACCCAGCCACTGCAAGACCCTTGCATCCGCCAGACCTGCCAGGCCCTGCCCGCATGCAAACCTGTTCACCCACGGAGTTCCCATGACACCGATCAAATCGCGCAAACACCTCGTCGGCTCACGCAAGCAGGACTTGACGACCAGCGCGCTGAAAGCGGCGACCCTGTTCACCGGTCTGGCACTGGCTTTCCCCGCGGCGGCCACGGACACCACGCCTGCCGCTTTTTCCGACGCCCAGGTGGCCCAGGCCAAGAACCTGCCGGGCGTCAAAGTGGAAGCCGTCACCGGCAACGACTACCGCGTCGACAGACTGTCGTCGCCGAAATACACGCAGCCGCTGCTGGACACCACGCAAACGATCAGCGTGATCACCAAGGAGCTGATCCAGCAACAAGGCGCCACCACGCTGACCGAAGCGCTGCGCAACAGCCCGGGCGTGGGCACCTTCTACGTCGGCGAAAACGGCAGCACCAGCACCGGCGACAGCATCTACATGCGTGGTTTCGACACGTCGGGCAGCATCTTCGTCGACGGCGTGCGTGATCTCGGTTCGATCTCGCGCGACGTGTTCAACATCGAGCAGGTGGAAGTGGCCAAGGGTCCGGCCGGCACCGACTACGGCCGCACTTCACCTACCGGGTCGGTGAATCTGGTCAGCAAGCAGCCGCAGCTGGGCAACGGCCTGTCCGGCTCGATCAGCTACGGCAGCGGCCAGCACCAGCGCGCCACCGCCGACTGGAACCAGACCCTTGGCGACAGCTCGGCGTTCCGCCTCAACGTGATGGGCCAGGACAGCGGCTCGCCCGCTCGCGACAGGATCGAGGCCAACCGCTGGGGCGTCGCGCCATCGCTGGCGTTCGGCCTGAAAACGCCGACCCGCGTCTACATCGACTTCCTGCACGTGCAGCAGAACAACCTGCCCGACGGCGGCGTGCCGACCATCGGCCTGCCCGGCTACAGCAGCCCGGATGCGACCCGCCCGTTCCTGACCAACGCGCCGAGGGTGGATCCGCAGAACTTCTATGGCACCCGCTCCGATCACGACGACGTCAAGGCGGACATGTTCACGCTGATCATCGAGCACGACTTCTCGCCGGACGTGGCACTGCACAACACCACGCGCTGGGGCCGCACCCATGAGGATTACCTGCTGACCTCGTTCATGGGTAGCGCGGCGAACCTGCTGACACCGGACCCCGATGACAGCTCGACCTGGACCATCGCGCGCAGCAATCCGACGTTCAAGGATCAGACCAACCGCATCATCACCAACCAGACCAACCTCACGGCCAATTTTGAAACCGGGGTGGTCACCCACAACCTCAGCGCCGGTATCGAACTGAGCCGGGAGAACGCAGATACCACCGGCCAGGCTGCGCTGGCCGGCTCGGCCTGGCCGGCCGCGAACCTGTATCACCCCGATGCCGATGTCAGCGGCCTCGTGCATGCCCGCAACGGCGCCAACGCGCACGGCCGCACGGACACCCAGGCGGCCTACCTGTTCGATACGCTCAAATTCAACGCGCAATGGCAGCTCAACGCCGGCCTGCGCATGGACCACTACCAGACCGACTTCCGCAGCATGGTCGTGTGCGGCTCGCGCAACGGCCCGGCCTGCGGCGCACTGCCAGCCGGCAGCGTGCTGCCGGGTGTGGACGCCGGCAAGTCCGGCAACCTGCCGAACTACAAGCTCGGCGTGCTGTACAAGCCGGTCCCGAACGGCAGCATCTACGCCAACTTCGCGGTGTCGCAGGAGCCGCCCGGTGGCAACACGCTGACCCTAAGCAGCGCAGCCAACAGCGCCGACAACCCGAACCTCGATCCGCAGAAGGCCCGCACGGTCGAACTGGGCACCAAGTGGGACCTGCTCGGCGAGAAACTGCTGCTGACCGGCGCGCTGTACCGCACCACCGTCAGCAATGACCTGGTGCAGGATCCGGTCGACCTGCAGTACTACCAGATCGGCAGGAAGCGGGTACAAGGCATCGAGCTGAGCATGGTCGGCAAGCTCACCGACGACTGGGCGGTAAGCGCCGGCTACACCACCATGGACGCCACGGTCACCACCGGCAAGGCGGTGTCCAACGATGGCTCCAGCGACCTGGCCTATACGCCGAAGAGCGCGTTCACCGCGTGGACCACCTGGCACCTGCCGTTCAACCTCACCCTCGGCGGCGGTGCACGCTACTCCGGTGCCATGAAGCGCGGCACCGACGGCGCGATCGGCACGCCGGCGTTCACCGGGGCGTACTGGGTGTTCGACGCGATGGCCAGCTACCCGGTCAACAAGCACGTCGACCTGCAGTTGAATCTGTACAACCTGTTCGACAAGGACTACGTCGCCGCGATCAACAAGAGCGGCTACCGTTACACCCCGGGCACACCGCGCGCGGCGATGCTCACCGCCAACATCCGCTTCTGACCATGCGACTCACCACCCTGCTCCGGTTGGCGCAGGGTTTCCGGAAACCGCCATGCTGCTGCATATCCCCGACGTACTCACGCGCGAACAGGTCAGCCGATTCCGTGCCGAGCTGGATGCCGCCGACTGGACCGACGGCCGCGAAACCGTCGGCGCGCAAGGCGCGCAGGTCAAACGCAACCGGCAGTTGCCGGATGCCTCGCCGCTGCGCCGGCGACTGGGCCAGTTGGTGTTGCAGGCGCTGGCCGACCATCCGCTCTATCACGCCGCGACGCTGCCGCTGCGCACCCTGCCGCCACGCTTCAACCGCTACGAAGGCGGCGGCGCATACGGTTTCCATGTCGACGGCGCGGTGATGGCACTGTCCGCCGACGCGCAACTGCGCAGCGACATTTCCTGCACGCTGTTCCTCAGCGAGCCGGACGAGTATGACGGCGGCGAACTGATCGTCAGCGATACCTACGGCGAGCACGAGGTGAAACTGCCTGCCGGCGACCTGATCGTGTATCCGTCCAGCAGCCTGCATCGGGTCACGCCGGTGACCCATGGTGCTCGCGTGGCCGCGTTCTTCTGGGTGCAAAGCCTGATCCGCGACGACGGCCGGCGGCGCCTGCTGTTCGAGCTGGATACCTCGATCCAGCGCCTGACCCGGTCCGGCGCCGACGCGGCTGCCGTGCTCCAACTCACCGGGGTCTACCACAACCTGCTGCGTCAATGGTCGGAGACCTGAGCCATCGCGCGAACCGTGCGAATGCACTCAACGGTTCCCACCGCGCGCCGCGGAGCGGATAATTGTCGACCCCCTGCAACAACGCGGCTGAAACATGTTTGTTCCTGGTCAACGCTGGATCTCCTCCGCTGAACCCGAGCTCGGCCTCGGCACCGTGTTGCGTGTCGAAGGACGCGGCGTGCAAGTGCTGTTCGCCAAGGCCGGCGTGTTGCGCCCCTATGCGGTGGATTCGGCGCCGCTGCTGCGCGCCGAATTCCGCGCCGGCCAGCGCGTCGCCGGCAAGGGCATCGCCTTCCTGGTCGAACGGGTCGAGATCCGCGACGACCTGCTGATCTACCGTGGAGAGGGTCGCGAGCTGCAGGAAGGTCAGCTGGACGACGAGCAAAGCGTGAGCCAGGCCGACGACCGCCTGATCGGCGGACGCACCGACACCGTGGCGCAATTCCAGCTGCGCCTGGAAGGGCTGAAGCGGCGTGCCGAGGCACGCCGTTCGCCGATGTGGGGCCTGGGCGCCGCGCGCATCGGGCTGGTGCCGCATCAGCTGCGCGTGGCCGGCATCGCTTCCGCGCGCCGCCCGCCACGCGTATTGCTGGCCGACGAAGTCGGCCTCGGCAAGACCATCGAGGCGGGCATGATCATCGCGCGCCAGCTGGCCACCGCCCGCGCGTCGCGGGTGCTGCTGCTGTTGCCCGACACGCTGGTGTACCAGTGGTTCGTGGAGATGCTGCGCCGATTCAACCTCAGCTTCGCGATCTACGACGAGGAACGCTGCGAGGCATTGACGCAATCCGACGACGAATCGTCCGGCAAGCCGGCCAACCCGTTCGAGGACGAACAACTGGTAATCGCCGACTTCGGCTTCCTGGAAAGCTCGCCGAAATACGCCCGGCAATTGCTGGAAGCGCCCTGGGACTTGCTGGTGGTCGACGAGGCCCACCACCTGGCCTGGACGCCGGAGTCGGTCAGCCCGCGCTACAGCATGGTCGAGCGGCTCGCCGCGGTGATCCCGGGCGTGATCCTGCTTACCGCCACGCCGGAGCAGCTCGGCCGCAGCGGTCACTTCGCCCGCCTGCGCCTGCTCGATCCGCAGCGCTATCACGATCTGGACGGCTATCTGGCCGAGGCCGATACTTTCCAGTCGCTGTCGAAAGTCGCCGACCGACTGCTCGAAGGCGAAGCGCTGGACGACGCGCAGCGTGCCGCGCTGGCGAAGGCTTTCCACGGCGACCCGGCGCTCACCGCGCAATTGGCCGACTCGACCCAGCCGGCCCACGCCCGCGAATTGCTGGCCGCGCTGATCGACCGGCACGGCACCGGCCGGGCGATGTTCCGCAACAACCGCGCTGGCGTGGGCGGCTTTCCCAAACGCCTGCCCGCATGGCACCTGCTGGATGCCGACACGGTGGACGAAGTGACCCGGCAGGCGCTGCTGGCCGAGTTCCACGCCGACATCCAGCAGCCGTCGCCGTTGCTCGAAATCGACTACAGCACCGATCCGCGCGTCGACGCGCTGGTCGCCCTGCTGGAACAGCACCCGCAGGACAAGTTCCTGCTGATCTGCCGCAGCCAGGCCAAGGTGCTGGCGCTGGAGGAGGTGTTGCGCACGCGCAGCGGCGTCGGCGTGGCGCGTTTCCATGAAGGTCTGGGGATCATCCAGCGCGATCGCAACGCGGCGTATTTTGCCCAACCGGACGGCGCACGCCTGCTGCTGTGTTCGGAGATCGGTTCGGAGGGCCGCAACTTCCAGTTCGCGCACCGGCTGGTGCTGTGGGACCTGCCGCTGGATCCGGACCTGCTTGAACAGCGCATCGGCCGCCTGGACCGGATCGGCCAGAAGCACGACATCAACATCCACATTCTTGCCGTGGCCGACAGCGCCCAGCACGTGCTGGCGCGCTGGTACGACGAAGGCATCGACGCCTTCCGCATCAGCCCGGCCGACGGCCGCGAGCTGCTGCGCCGCTATGGCGAGCCGCTGACCCGGCTGGCCGACGAGCATGCGCGCGGCGACGACAACCGCGACCAGGAGCTGGACGTGCTGCTGGCCGAAACCCGCGCCAGCCATGAACAGATGGCCGAGCTGATTCGCGGCGGCCGCGACCACCTGCTGGAACTGGCGTCCAGCCGCGACCTGCACGCCGACGAGCTGCAGCAGGCGTTCGCCCGCGAGGATCACGACCCGGGCCGCGATGCATTCGTGCAGCACCTGCTGGAGGCCTTCGGCATCCACCCCGAGGAGCTCGGTGGCCAGGTGCTGCTGCTCGACCCGCAATATCTTTCCACCGACGCACTGCCCGGCTTCGCCGAAGGCCCGCAATCCGTCACCTTCGCGCGCGACGTGGCGCTGGCGCGCGAAGACTTGCCGCTGCTGCGGCTCGACCATCCGCTGGTGGCCGGAGCGCTGGACCTGGCGCTGTCCGGCGAACAGGGCAACGCCGCCTTCATGGTCGACGACGTGCTGCCGCCGCGCAGCGCCCTGCTGCAGGCGGTGTTCCTGCTCGAATGCGTGGCCGATCGCCGGCTGGATGCCGAACGCTTCCTGCCGATCCTGCCGATCGTGGTCACCGTGGATACCCGGCTTGGCGAACGCGCCGACTTCGAGCCCAGCGAGATCGCCCTGCGCAAGGCCAGCGACCGCCATATCGAAGTGGTGCGCTACCGCAAGTTCCTCGGCAAGCTGGTGCCACCAATGCTGGAGCGCGCCGAAGCACTGGCCACCACGCGCGGACAGGCACGTATCGACGAAGCGGTGAGCCTGGCCACCGAAACCCTGGATGCGGAACTGTCGCGATTGCTGGCGCTGCGCGCGGTGAACCCGTCGGTGAGCGAGACCGAGATCGCCGCCGTCGCCGCCGAACGCACTGCACTGCTGGCCGCGTTGCCCGAGGCGCGCCTGCGCCTGGATGCCGTGCGTTTCGTGGTCAGCGCGGACTTCCTCGCCCTGCGCTGACCACACCCGCAAATTCGGCAAGGTCGGGCGGGCAGCGCCCCCTGTCGGCAACCTGTACGCGTTGTCGTCACCGCAGCAGGCGCCGCCTCGGCTTCCACGGCAGCCGCCCGCGCCAGTACTGGATCAGCACGATGCCGCCCAGCATGCCGCCGAGATGCGCGAAGTGGGCCACCCCCGGCTCGATACCAGTCACGCCCATGGTCAGTTCGGCGGCAGCGTACAGGCCCACGAACAGCCAGGCCGGCATCGGGATCGGCAGGAAGATCAGCATGACCTTCTCGTGCGGATACAGCATGCCGAAGGCCAGCAGCAGGCCGAAGATCGCCCCCGATGCCCCCAGCGTGGGTCCATACTCCGCTGGCGGGAAGAACCACAGCACCGCCAGTTGCAACAGCGAGGCCACGATCGCGCAGACGAAGTAGTAGATGGTGAAGTTGCGCGCGCCGAAGGTGCGCTCGATCGTGCCACCGAACATGTACAGCGCAATCATGTTGAACGCGATGTGGGTGATGCTGCCATGCATGAACGCACTGGTGACGATCTGCCACACGCCGAACAGGCCCGAACCCAGCGGCCACAACGCGAAATTCATCAGCAGCATCTGCCCCATCACCTGCTGCAGCAGGAACACCGCCACGTTGGCGATCAGCAGGTTGCGGGTTACCGGCGGCAAATCAAAAGGCATCGGCAGGTTCCAGGGAGCGCCTCGGCAAGGCGGTGGTGAGTCCGGATGCTGACCGCGCGATGCCGCTTTCGTTCATCCTCGAGGGTCAGAAAAAAGCCGCCTTTCGGCGGCTCTACGGAAAACGGGGGCGACCGGCTCAGCCCTTGTCGGCGACCTGCGCCATGGCTTCCGGGCGCTTGGCGCCGGCGAAGCGCTTGGCCCAATAGCCTTCCTTCAGGCTGGAAATCTCCACCGACTTGCCGGTGGCCGGCGAATGGATGAAGCGGCCGTTCGCGATGTAGATGCCGACGTGCGAGATGCTGCGCTTGCCGTGGGTGCGGAAAAACACCAGGTCACCCGGCTGCATGTCGGCGCGATTGACCTTGAGGCCAGCCAGGAACTGCGAGGCGGAATTGCGCGGCAACTGCATGCCGACGGCATGGGCGAACACGTAACGCACGAAACCGCTGCAATCGAAACCGGTGGAAGGGTCGCGGCCGCCACGCACATAACGGGTGTCGCGCAGGCCCATGGCCACGGCCAGCAGCGACTTGCGCAGATCGGTGATGTTGGCACCGACCGCCGCCGCCACGGCGTCCTGCCCGTCGGAGGCGGCAGCGCCATCGGCAGCGACGTCGTTGGCAAGCGTCGCGCTGGCATCGGGAATCACGGACTGGGCCAGCGCCGCCGTCGGGTTGAATGCCGGAAGTTCGCCCAGCATCGGCGCACTGAAACGTGTCGCGACGTTGCTGTCGATGACCGAGCCCAGCGGAGCGGGGGATTTGGCTTGAAGCGGAGCGGAAACCAGCAGCACGGAAAGGAGCGCGGTGGCGGCAGTCAGGTGCTTGAAAGACATGCTGGGGAAATTTCCTTGTTGTTCACAGGGTTGGCCGACCAGCAGTAGCCGACGACGTTACCGAGGAGTGAACTTAACAAGAAGATGGCGTGCAGATGTTCGATTGCGGTTAACTGAACTCTGCCGTTCCCTAAAAACGGGATCACCCGCACACTTTACACAAGTTACTGATTTTCAATACTTTGTATTCAAGTGTCGGCTTCTGAACCAGCGTGCGCCGCCGGCCGGGGCCGCTGGCCGAAGATCGCCGTGCCGACCCGCACTTCAGTCGCCCCCTCGGCAATGGCCAGCGGAAAGTCACCGCTCATGCCCATGGATAACCTTGAAATATCATGGCCTTGCAGCATCGACTGGTCACGCAGCTCGCGTAGCAGGCGGAAGCAGGCGCGCACCTCTGCCGGCTCGGTGGAGTGGATCGCCAGGGTCATCAGCCCGCGTACCCGCAGGCTGTCGAACCCGCGCAGGGCGTTCAGGAACCCGCCCAGTTGTTCAGCCGGCAGTCCGTACTTGCTGGGCTCACTCGAGGTCTTCACCTGCACCAGCACGTCGATCGCGCGGCCTTCGTGCTGCAGTCGGCGATCCAGCGCCTCGGCCAGATCCAGTCGGTCCAGCGACTGTACCTCGCTGACCAGCCGGGCCACCTCCCTGACCTTGTTGGTCTGCAGATGGCCGATCATCACCCAGTCGATGCCGCAATCCGCCAGCGGCGGTGACTTGTCGCGGATCTCCTGCACCTTGTTCTCGCCGAAGCGGCGCATGCCCAACGCCACAGCTGCGCGAATCAGGTCCGGACCGAACGTCTTGCTGACCGGAAGAATGGCGACCTCGGCCGGGTCACGCCCGGCCTCGTGGCAGGCCGCGTCGACCCGGCGCCGGATCTGCGCCCAGTTGTCGGCCAGCCAGCCATTGTCGGTGACCACGCCCGTGCCGCCCCGATCAGCCCTTGCTGCCGTGCTGGTGATGGCGCGCCACCACTTCGGCCACCACCATGCTGACCTTCTTGCCGGTGGGGATATGCAGGAATTCGTTCGGACCGTGCGCATTGGAATGCGGCCCCAGCACGCCGGTGATCAGGAACTGCGCCTGCGGGAATTTCTCGCCCAGCATGCCCATGAACGGAATGCTGCCGCCCTCGCCCATATAGGTAGCCGGCGCACCGAAATAGTGCTGCGAGGCATCGCTGACCGCCTGCTCCAGCCATGGTGACAGCGCCGGGGCGTTCCAGCCCGAACCGTCCTTCTCCAGCGTGAAGCTGACCTTGGCACCGTACGGCGGATCCTTCTCCAGCAGTTGCTTGACGAACTCGCCGGCCTTGGCACCACTCAGGGTGGGCGGTACGCGCAGGCTCAGCTTCACCGAGGTGAACGGGCGCAGCACGTTGCCGGCGCTTTCCAGCGGCGGGATGCCGCCGATGCCGGTGACCGCCAGTTGCGGGCGCCAAGTGCGATTGAGCACCAGCTCGGCCAGGTCCTTGGTGACCGGCTGCATGCCGTCGACCCACGGAAACTTGTCGTAGATGTCGTCGCCCAGCACTTCGGCGGACAGTTTCGCCTGATCGATGCGCTGCTGCGGGATCTCGACGTACAGCTCCTTCGGCTTGATCGTGCCGGTGGCCGGATCCTCCAGTCGCGACAACAGCTCGCGCAAGATGCGGAAGCTGGACGGCACCACGCCGGAGGCGTCGCCCGAATGCACGCCTTCTTCCAGCACCTGCACGCTGAGGTTGCCGCCGGTCATGCCGCGCAGCGAGGTGGTCAGCCACAGCTGGTCGTAGTTGCCGCAGCCCGAATCCAGGCACACCACCAGCGACGGGCTGCCGATGCGCGCGGCCAGGTGGTCGACGTAGAACGGCAGGTCGTAGCTGCCCGATTCCTCGCAAGCCTCGATCATCACCACGCACCGTGCGTGCGGGATGCCCTGTTCGTGCAGCGCCAGCAATGCCGCCAGCGAGCCGAAGATCGCATAGCCGTCGTCGGCGCCGCCGCGGCCGTACAACTTGTCGCCCTTGAGCACCGGCGTCCACGGACCCAGTCCGTCGGCCCAGCCGGTCATCTCCGGCTGCTTGTCCAGGTGGCCGTACAGCATGACGGTGTCGTCGCCCTGACCCGGCACCTCGATATAGATGAGCGGCGTGCGCCCTTCCAGCCGCACCACTTCCAGCGTGGCACCCGGCAGTTGGCTCAGCTTGGAGTGCGCCCAGGTTTCCATCAGCTTGACTGCCGCATCCATGTAGCCGTGCGCCACCCAGTCCTTGTCGAACATCGGCGACTTGTTGGGAATACGGATGTATTCAACCAGCTGCGGCACGATCTCATCGTCCCAAAGGCCGCTGACAAAGCGCGAGAGGCGGGCAGTATCCATGGGTTTCACTCCAGCAGGCGAACAAGAGCGCGATTGTACCAGTGCGTCTCCCGTGCACCGACAGACGCCCGGAAGCCACCCACAGGCGAAGGCGAGGATGGCGCACGCCAGCTGCGCGCGGACTCCGACTGTGCGCACTCCCGGGCGCGGCGCCATAGTGCGTCGGCGGCACCCGGATGCCGCCACCACCGCCCAAGGAGAAAGGACATGTTCAACAAACTCGCCGCTGTTGCGCTCGCGCTGGCTGTCGCCCTGCCCGGCCTGTTGCTGGCGGCCACCCCGGTCAATATCAACCAGGCCGATGCCGCCACCATCGCCAGGTCGCTGGACGGCATCGGCAAGTCGAAAGCCGAGGCCATCGTGGCCTGGCGCGAGGCGCACGGCCCGTTCAAGAAGGCTGACGACCTCAAGCACGTCAAGGGCATCGGCAAGGCCACGATCGAGCGCAACCGCTCCGCGATCCAACTGGGCGCGGACGAGGGCGCCGAAGCGGTCGCGCGGACCGAGGCACCGGCCAAGGCCAAGCCGGCCCACAAGAGCAATCCGGCCGCCAGCGAGGAATAATCCCGGGCACGGCAGCAGCCAGGCGGCGGGGTCCATGGCGGGCCGCGCCGCTTGCGTTACACTCGCGCGCCCATCCCACTGCTGCCCCGGTCATGATCCTGCCGCGTTATCACATCGCCGCGTCCGCCATCCGCGGCGCCGGCAACGGGTTGTTCCTGGACGAAGCGGTCGCCCGCGGCAACATCCTCACCGCGCCGGACGGCATCACGCAGACCTTCCGCTACACCGAGATCATGGCCACGCCGGCACTCCGCGCGCAGTTCCACGCCAGTGCCCGCTGGTTCGAGGATCGCTATACGTTGTCGCCGGACTGGCCGGACGAGTGCTACATCAACCACAGCTTCGCGCCCAACGGCCTGTGGCACCTGGGCTTCGTGTTCGCGCTGGCCGACCTGCCTGCCGGCAGCGAGATCACCGTCGATTACCGGCACCTGCTGCCGCCCGGCCAGGCCGAGGATTTTGTCGATTCGGTCACAGGTGAGACAATCACCGGATTGTCCTGGCAAGAAAGCCTCGCCAGCAGCACTCGTGCACTGGCCGAACTGCTGGCTGCCACCCCGCCCCGGACGTGACGGCTGATCGTGATGTTTGATATCCCAACTATTGAAACGGCGCGCCTGCGCCTGACCGCGCTGACCGAACGCCATTTCGACGACTACGCGACCATGCTGGCCGATCCCGCCAGCACGCGCTGGATCGGCGATGGCCAGCCGCTGGACCGCACCAACGCCTGGCGCTCGCTGGCGATGCTGCTCGGCCACTGGCAACTGCGCGGCTGCGGCATGTGGGCGCTGGAGCTGAAGGACAGCGGCGAGTTCATCGGCCGCGCCGGCCTGATGTACCCCGAGGGCTGGCCGGACCTGGAAATGGGCTGGATGCTCAAGCCCGAGCACCGCCACCAAGGCTATGCCACGGAAGCGGGCAATGCCGTGCTGGAATTCGCCTGGAACCATTTGCACGCACAACGGGTGATCAGCCTGGTGCGTATCGGCAACGAGGCTTCCGACCGGGTCGCCGAGCGACTGGGTGGCGAGCACATCGAAGACATGGACTTCTACGGCAGCCACAGCCACGTATTTGCCTACTACCCGCCGCACCGCGAGCATCGTCGCGCCTACGGCTGAAAGCCGCCGCGGATGCGGCGGAATCCGGCAAGTCACCCACGGGTTGCGGAGGGCACCAAGGCCCTCCGCCATCAAGTCACAGCGCCGGCGGCAACCCGCTGCCGCTGCGGGACGAGACCAGCGAACGTGCCACCTCGGCCAGCGCGAACAATCGCGCCACGCGAACCCAGCCAATCGCCAGCACCACCAGTTGGGCCAGCAGCACAGCCAGCACCAGCCCGACCGCGCCGACCGCCGGCGTATGCACGCGCCCGATACCGATCAGCATGGCGATCGCGTAGCCGATCACGCTGATCAGCAGATAGCTGAGCAAGGTGCTGAGCGGACGACGCAGCAATTGCATGAAGCCGCGACCCAGCGCCCGCGTGGCCGAGCGCAGCCCGCTGTCGGCGATGAAGGCGGCACGGCTGGACTCGACGATCGACTGCGCCAGCACGAACAGCACGCCGGCAACGAACAAGGCCAGGTGCGAGGTCCGGTCAGCCTGTGACTGCAGCACGGCCTTGTCGCCGGCGTCATCGGCCATGTGCATCGCCAGTCCGATCAGCGCTCCCATCACCACATAGGGCAGGATCGACCACAGCATCAGGCGGAACATGCGGCCGTACTCGACGATGCCGCACTGAAGCAGATGGCTGAATCCGAGCGTACGCCCTGCGCGCCCCGTGCCGATCACCATGCCGTTGAGGAAGGGTGACAGCAACGCGGTCAGCAGCACGCCCAGCAAGGCGATGCCGTTGAACCAGCTGGACATGTTCAGCGTCGACATGGCGTCACTGAACATGGTTCCGCTGAACCGCGTGGCCCATGCCTGGGCATGGATCGAATGATCGATCGCGCCGCTCAGTGCGCTCCAGAACGGCAGGCTGACCACGGCAGTCGGCAGCAACAACAACACTACCCACAGCAGCAGCAGACGCCACTGCATGGCGGCAAACGGCGCGCGCAGCAGGGCAGCCGAATCCACGCGGCGTGAAATGCGTCCTGTCTTCATCACAGCGTCCCCATCAAGGCGTAGAAAGTCTGAAAGAAGGAGGCGACATCCGCACTCCAGCGGCGCGAGGCGGTTCCATCAGCCTTGATGGTCCGACTGTCGTTCAGGCTGTTCGCATCCAGCACGATCTGCTGGCCGGGATCGACCGTGGCCGATACCGCCTTGACCGGCTTGATGAAGCTGATCCGCTTCCAGCGGCTGGCATCGTCCCAGTGCACCGTTTCGCTGCTGTCATCGGCAAACTTGACCAGCACGGTGCGCGGCACGGCCGCACCGGTGCGGCGCACGGTGATCGTCGACAGCCACGGATACGGACCGCCATGTCTGGCGTCCTTGTGGGCCTTTTTCCAGGCCGTGCGCGCGTCGTCGATCTGCTTGTCGATGTCCTTTGCGGTCAGCGTGACGCGCTTGCCGTCGCGCACCTCGGTGCCGGTGCGCGGCACCTGCTCCTCGTTGTCGATCGAGACCACGCTGGCATCGACCTTGTCGGTGCCATAGACCTGCGAGGCAAAGATCGCGTTCACCAGCTCCGGCTTGCCCGAACCCTCGGCCAGCGCATCACGCAGGTCGGCGGCATCGGGATGGCGGAACTTCCAGCGTTCGTAATACAGCTTCATCGCCTTGCCCATCACCTCGTGACCGAGCAGGTTCTCCAGCGTGCGCATGGTGGCCGCGGTACGCGAATACACCGAGCCGTAGCTGCTGCTGGACATGCGGTCCCACGAATTGGAGTCGAGCGAATCGGCGGGCACGCCGATGCCGACGACACCGGACAACCGCTCGGCCTCGAACGGAGTCAGCCGCGGTGCAAAACCCAGCTTGCTCAGCAGCGGCGTGGTGACCCAGATGTCCTGCTTGCGATCGACCAGCATGCGATCGTCCCAGTACTCGTTCATGCCCTCGTCGAGCATCGGCTCCTCGAACTCGTTCGAACCGAGCAGGCCCATGAAATAGCCATGGCCGAACTCGTGGATGGTGACGAAATCGATCGCATACTGGCTGACCGTGTCGGGGGTGATCCTGTCGTAACCCTCGGCGGTGAAAAACGTCGGGTACTCCATGCCGCCTGCCTCGCCGGCGTTGTACGGCGGCACCACGGCGGTGACCGTCTTGTACGGATACGCTCCCAGCGTGTCGGAGAAATAGCTCAGCGAATCGGTGGTGGCCTTGAGCACCGGCTGCGCGCTCGCCTCGTACTCGGGCGGGTAGATCACCTGCACGTCGACCTTGGGGCTGCCCGGACCGGTCCAGCTGGTGCGCTGCACCTTGTAGCCCGGCGCGGCAACCCAGGCGAAGTCCTCGACATCGTTCTGCACGAAGTGGTGGGTGAGCTTGTCGCCGTCGGCCACCGGCGCGCCCAGTTCCTCGCCCACCGCGCCGACGGTATAGCCCTTGGGCACGGTCAGCTTGACGTCGTAGTTGCCGTAATCGGCGTAGAACTCACTTTGGAAGTGGAATTCGTGCGCGTTCCAGCGCGGCGCCGTGGCACCGCGTTCACCGGGCAGCTCCAGCACGGCGATCTTCGGGAACCACTGGCCGACCAGATGGAAATCGCCGAACCAGCCGGTGCGCTCGACCACGCGCGGCAGCTGGTCGTGGAAGTCGATATCCAGACTCAGCGTGCCCTGCGCCGGCACCGCCTGCGGCAGGTCCAGCTCGACCACCGTCTTGTCGGTCTTCGGACCGCCGTCGGGCTGCACGAAACGCCAGCTCACGTTCTGGCCGCCCTGCTGCACCTTGTTCAATTCGATGTAGCCCCACTCGCCCTTCTTCAGGCTGGCGTTGCCGCGCGAATGGCCGCTGCCGGAAAACATCCGGCGCTCGGTGAAGAACGTGCTGCCCGGGCCCTCGAAGGCATTGAGGTACAGGTGCAGATAGATCCTGCTGACCGGCTGGTTGCTGCGGTTGCGCCAGGTCATCGTCTGCTTTGCGTCGACCGTGTGCTTCGCTGGATCCAGCGTCGCCTGGATGGTGTAGCTCACCACCTGGTCGGACAGCGTGGCCGGATGCGCGCCGCGCGGACCGCCCCACGCGTCGGGCGCGCTGGGCACCTGGAAGTTCGCCGCGTTTGGCGCAACAAACGGAATGTCGGCAACGACCGGACTGGCACCGGCCGGCGCACTGGCCGTGGTGCTCGCCGAGGCAGGCGCCGATGTCTGTGCCCACGTCATCACCGGCAACACCGCAACCGACAAGGTTACGGCACACAGGTATCCCCACTTGCGTGCAATTGGCCGCATGGCGTCACTCCCCTGGACAATCCGTACAGATTGCGCCCGCCAGGGAAACGACACATAGGCCATTGGTCATGCGTCCCGTGCGAAAGTTCCTGCCTCACGCAACGAGGGGCCGGCATCAGTACACGTCGCGCCGATAGCGTCCCTGCTCGCGCAACTGATCGACCTGGCGCGCTCCCAGCAGGTCATGCAATACCGCATCGACGCCCGGCGCGAGTCCATCGAGGCTGCCGCAGACATACACCGCCGCGCCCGCGTCGACCCACGCCCGCAGTTCGTCGGCGGCCTCGCGCAGTCGCTGCTGCACATGGATGCGTTCAGCCTGGTCGCGCGACCAGGCGAAGTCGGCGCGCTCGATCCCGCCATGCACCATCCAGTTTTCGATGTCTTCGCGATAGAGAAAATCGCGTGCCGCCTGACGTTCGCCGAACAGCAGCCAGTTGCGCCGATGGCCGGCCGCGATACGGGCCTTCAGCAAGGCGCGCAACGCGGCCAGCCCGGTACCGTTGCCGATCAGGATCAGCGGACGCCCATCGCGCGGCGCGTGGAAGTTCGTGTTGCTGCGCACGCGCAGCGCGATCTCGGCGCCGATCGGCGCGTGTTCGGTGAGCCAGCCCGAGCCGAGGCCGAGATAGCCACCGCGACCACGCATCTGGCGCACCAGCAGATGGACCGCAGCGTCCTCCGGCAGCGAGGCGATCGAATACTCGCGATGGGGCAGACGCCGCAGCAGCGCAGCGGCGGCCTGCTCGTCCAGCCCGTCGACCTCGCCCGCCTCGGGCAGCCGACAGCGCGCCAGCAGTTCGGCCAACGGCAGTCGCTGCCGCTCGAACAATACCGGCACACACCCATCCATTCCCCGTGCCGACAACCAGTCCGCTACCCGCTGCGCCGGATGGCAGGGACCGATCTCGACCAGGTCGCCGGCCTGCCAGCTGGCGCTGCCCTGCAAGGGTTGCAGCGCGAGGTGAAAACACGGCTCACCGATGCTGCCGCCATTGAGCAGGCGGCGTTCGGTCAGGCGCCAGCGCTGATACTTCGGCGCCTGCCAGTCCGGCAGGTCGCTGACCCCGGACAGCGTCGCCAGGTGGTGCTGCCAGTGACGCAGGCTGGCTTCGTCCTCGCTGTCCACTTCCACCGGATCGAACAGCGCCTGCGCCCCGCTGGCCTGCAGCCACCGTTGCAGTTGGCGACCGAACCCGCAGAAGTCGTCGTAGTCGCTGTCGCCCAGCGCGAGCAGAGCGTAGCGCAGGCCGGCGAGCTCAGCCGGCTGCTGCATGGCCAGCCGGCTGAACTTCAACGCCATGTCCGGCGGCTCGCCATCGCCGGTGGTGCTGGCCACGATGAGCACGCGGCCCGCGTGGCGCAGGTCGTCGGCGGTTACGCTGTCGATGCCGTCCACCCGCGCCGGGATGCCGGCGGCCTGCAGGCTCTGCAGGGTCCGTCGTGCCAGCTGTTCGGCAAAGCCGGTCTGGCTGGCATAGATCACCCGCACGCTGACATCCGCCAGCGCGGCGCGCGCGGCGCCGGCCGTGTGGGTGATGCGCGACTCCACCGGAGTCATCGCCACATCGAGCACGCCGGTCGGCTTGCACTGCGCCGACGCTCGCCGATGGCGCAGCCAGCCGAACAGGGTCAGCCAAGCGAGAATTTCCAACGCACCGGCCAGCCAGCGTTCGCCGCCCGGATCGCGCCAGACCAGTCCATCCGCCTGCAGCAGCAAGAGCAGCACGCAGAGCAGGCCGAAACCAGCCAACAGCAGCGCGCTGCTGGCCGTTGCACCTTTTTCCGTCACTTCGCCGAGTGGCTTCATGGCTGCAGCTGCGCGACAAAGACGGGCGACACGCGCTGCTCGAAACCCTGTGCGGTGTGCACGATCACCAGCACGGCCAGACCGCGCTCGCGCGCCACGGCCGGCCGCCGGGTCTGCACCCGTGCGCCTTCAACTCGCCTCGCACCTCGACCACCAACGACCTCACGCCCATCCGCTGGAGATAGCGACCCACGGCGACGTGGGCATGCCGCCGCTCCTCCAGCCAGTCGGTCAGCGCGAACAGCAGCAGCCCGATCAGGCACAGCGCCGAGCTGATCCAGTGTCGCTGCAGCACTTGCCGTATCCAGAACGCACGGCGTCGCGAGTGGAGTGATTCGGCAGGTGGTTGCAGCTGACCCATGGATGTCCGTGTTTCGTGCGCTGCCGCCTCCGCCGGGAACTGTGGCGGACAAGCGGGGTCTTGATGAGCGCAGAATGATTGTATTCGGAGCGACCCGAACAGGTCGTCATTAGATAGTAAACAAGAATCAATCGCAACTACGGCCGGCACGAAACACGCCCGCCTGCTGCGTTCATCCATCCGCGGAGTATCCGGTGCGCATTCTTCTGGTCGAGGACGACTCCTCCATTGCCGAAGGCATCTGTGCGTCGCTGCGTCATGGCGGTCACGCGGTGGACCATGTCGCACGCGGCAACCACGCGGACGCGGCCCTGCGCGATCACGATTACGACCTGCTGGTACTGGATCTGGGCCTGCCCGCGCTCGACGGCGGCGAGGTGCTCAAGCGGTTGCGCAGCCGCGGCACCAGCATGCCGGTACTGGTGGTCACTGCGCGCGACGGCCTGAGCGAGCGCATCCGCGTGCTCGACCTCGGCGCTGACGACTATCTGGTGAAACCCTTCGCGCTGGCCGAATTCGAGGCGCGCGTGCGCGCCCTGCTGCGACGTGCCGGCAGCCAGGGCAAACCCGAACTGCAACTGGGCCGGCTGCGGGTGGACCTGCCCGGCCATCGCGCCTGGATCGAGCAGACGCCGCTGGATCTGACTGCCCGCGAATTCGGTCTGCTGGAGGCGCTTGCCCTGCGTGCCGACCGGGTGACCAGTCGGGCGCAGCTGGTCGCCGCCCTGTGCGACTGGGACCAGGAACTGACCGACAACGGCCTGGACATCGCGATCCATCGCCTGCGCCGCAAACTGCGCACCAGCGGCACTGGCGTGCGTACCATCCGCGGACTGGGTTACCTGCTTGAAGAAATGGACGAGACCGGGAACGCTTCTGCATGAGTTCCTCCCGTCTTCCTTCCTCGCGCCCCAGCCTGCGCCGGCGACTGCTGCTGCTGTTGCTGATTCCGATGGGTGTCCTGCTGCTGCTGGATGCCCTGCTGAGTTATGGCGTGGCACTCACCTACTCCAACCGCGTGCACGATCAGGACCTGCGCGAGGATGCGCAAACCCTGGCAACCATGGTCGGCAACCAGCAGCTGGGCGACGAATTGTCGCCGCAAGCGCGTTTCCTGCTGGAATACGATCCGGGCGGCCGCAGCTACTTCAGCGTGCGCAGCAACCTGCACGGCCTGCTGGCAGGCAACGAGGCATTGCCGCAGCCCGCGCAGGTGCCACCCATCGGTGCGCGACCGATCCTGTATGACACGAAACTGGCCAAGCGCGCCTTGCGCGCCGCGACCGTGCAGGTCGCGGCCACCCACGACCCCGGCGACAATCTGGTTGTGACCTTTGCCGAAACGCTGCATGAGCGCCATCAGCAGGCCCGCGACATCCTGCTGCTGGCGACGGTGATGCAGACGCTGCTGATCATCTGCGTGCTTTCGCTGGTCTGGTTCGGCGTGGGCCGCGGCCTGCGCGTGCTGGAACCGCTGACGGCACGGCTGGCCGCGCGCAGCCACGAACTGACCCCGATCGACGCCGTCGACGTACCGGCCGAAATCCAGCCACTGACGCAGACCATCGACGCGCTGTTCGGGCGTCTGCGCAACATGCTGGCACTGCACGATCGCTTCATCGCCGACGCCGCGCACCAGCTGCGTACGCCGCTGGCCGGCCTGAGCCTGCATGTCGAACACGCGCTGGCCGATCCACGACCGGAGGCGGTGCACGACGCCCTGCAGCACATCCAGCGACTGACCCGGCGCGCCACCCGCACCTCGACGCAACTGCTGGCGCTGACGCGGGCGCAGACACCGTCGCTGGAGACCGGGGAGAATCAACTGCTCGACCTGGCCCGATTGATTCCCGATGCCGTGGCGCAACGCGTGCACGAGGCCATCCGGGCAGGCGTGGATCTCGGCTACGAGGGCGCTGCCGAGGCACGCCCGATCGTCGGCGATGCCGCCTGCCTCAACGATTTGCTGGACAATCTGATCGACAACGCCGTGCGCTACGCGGGTCGGGGCAGTGTGGTCACCGTCAAGCTGCGTGGACTTGCCGATGGCGGCACCAGCCTCAGTGTCGAGGACGATGGCCCCGGAGTACCCGCAGAATTGCTGCCCCGCCTGAGCGAGCGCTTTTTCCGCGCCGCCGGCAACAATGAAGAGGGCAGCGGACTGGGACTGGCAATCGTCCAGCGCATCGCCAAGCGGCATAACGCCAGCGTGACCTGCGAGCTGGTCGAGCCACACGGTTTGCGTGTGGAGGTGCGCTTCCACCCGTCTGCCTCGCCGCACGGCACGCGACTGGACGACAATCTTCAAGGCGATGATCCGGCTTGAGCCGGTTGCTCGCTATCATTGCAAAGTGGAAAGAAAGCTTTCCCTGCCACAATCCTGCCAATCCGTGGAAACACCACAGGGAATCCGAGCACCGTGCTACACCGATTGACCAAGGCCGCATGGAGCAACCGCTGGCGTACCTGGCTTTCCGTCACTGCGTTCACCATGCTTGCCGGCTGTGCGGCGCCGCTGCCCCGACTGACGCCGCCCATACCCCCGCAATGGCAACACCAGATCGCCCGGGACCAGGCGCAGCCGACCGACCTGCATGGCTGGTGGCATGCCTTCAACGACGCCACGCTCGACGCTCTGGTCGAGCGTTCAGTGGCCGGCAATCTCGACCTAGCGCAGGCCGCCGAACGCCTGCGCGCCGTGCGCGTGATGCACGCGAGTTCAGGCGCGCGCTACCTGCCCTCGCTGCGCGCCAGCACCAATGACGTGATCGATCCCGATGCCAGCGCTTCCTATTTCCTGGTCGGCTTCGATGCCAGCTGGGAGCTCGGCCTGTTCGGCCGCGCCGAGGGGACCCGGCGCGAGGCACAGGGCCAGCTCGACGCCGGCATCGCCGACCTGCGCGCCACCCGCGTGACCCTGGTGGCCGAAGTGGCGCGCGAATGGATCAACCTGCGTACCGCGCAGCAGCAGGAACAACTGTTGCTGCGGATCAGCGCGTCGCGCCGACACGCCCTGCAACTGGCGCAAACGCGGCAACAGCTCCAGCTCGCCGCACCCGACGCGACAGACCGCGCCCAGGTCGCGCTCGCCCAGGCTGAATCGGCCCTCATCGCGCCACGTGAGGCGATCAACGCCAGCGCTTGGCGACTGGCGGTGCTGCTCGGCCAGAACCATCCCGACCCGAGCTGGCTGCAGGCAGGCCCGCCACCGGAGCTGGGCAACTGGGAAATCGACAGCACCCCGGCCAACCTGCTGCGCAGCCGGCCGGAGATCGCCCGCGCCGAGGCCGATGTGTTGAGCGCAGCGGGTGAGCTGGCGACAGCCCATGCCGACCGGTTCCCGCGGATTGGCCTGGGCGGCTCGATCAACTGGTCCACCGACATCAACAACAACCATCGACGTTCCACCACGCCGAATGCGATCGCTGCGTTCGGGCCGGAGATAAGCATTCCGCTGTTCGACTGGGGCATTCGGCTGGCTGCGGAAAACGCTCGCGATCATCAACTGAAAGCCAGCGTGCTGGCCTACCGACAAGCGGTGCTGCAAGGTGTAGCTGAAGTGGAGACCGCGCTCGGCAGCGTGCAGCAACAGCGGCTGCGCGAACAGCACAGCCGGCAAGCCTGGCAGGCATTGCAACGGGTCGATCAGTCGACGCAGAAGCGGGCCGCCCTGCAACTGGCCAGTCCGCTCGATCGCAACGAAAGCCGGCTCGCCGTGGACCAGGCCGCACTCGACCTGGCCGACGCCCGCGCCGGGCACGACCTCGCCTACGTCGCCCTGTTCAAGGCACTCGGCGGCGCACCGCTGCCAGCCTCCGGCGATCCGGACGAGACCGTGGAAGTTGTTCCGGCCGCAGGCACTGCCGCCAAGGCCCGGCACTGATGGTCGCGCTCGCCCGCAAGACGCTGATCTACGAGTGGCGACGCTTCCTGCCGGCAATGCTGGCGGTCGGTTTCGCCGGCCTGCTGCAGTTGCTGCAGATCGCCCTGGTGCTGGGCATCTTCGGCAGCACCAGTCTGTACGTCACCGGTTCGTCGGCCGATGTCTGGGTGGGTTACCCCGGCACCCAGAGTGTCGGGCTTGGCCGCTCGATCGATGCCGACGTTGAATCGCGCATGCTGACCGACCCGCAGGTGCAGCGGGTCGAACCGTATCTGTGGGTCGACGGCGACTGGCGCGGGCCACGTGAGACGGGTGGCGTATCGGTATTCGTTTCGGGCATCGATCCGGCGGCCGACGCCCTGATGTTTTCCAGGGTGTTGCCGCCCGCCCTGCGGGCCAGGCTGACCGAACCGGACGCGATCATCATCGACCGTTCCGCGCTGGACCAGCTCGGCGTCGGCATTGGCCAGAGCGCCACCATCAACGGGCGGCGCGTGCGGGTGGTCGGCATCAGCACCGGGTTGCGCGCGCTGGGCGGAGTCAACGTGCTGTGCTCGCTGGATACCGCGCGACGGCTGGACAATGACGCGGCCGACAACGGCCCGACCTACCTGGTCGCCAGCCTGCGCGATCCCTCCCAGGCCGGCGCGGTGGCGGCACGCCTGCGTGGCGCCACGTCGTTCGGCCCTTATACGGCCTGGAGCGCCAGTGATTTTGCCAGGCAATCGGTGCGCTACTGGTTGTTCGACACCGGCGCCGGCGCCGGCGTGATGTTTCTCGCCGGCATCGTGTTCCTGGTCGGGGCGGCGATCACCAGCCAGACCCTGATCGCCGCGGTCAACGGCTCGATCCGCGAGTACGCCACCCTCAATGCACTCGGCGTGGGCGTGAGCGCCTTGCGCAAGGTGGTGCTGGAACAGGCGTTCTGGGTCGGCGCGCTGGGGCTGCTAGGCGCCAGCGTGCTGGGCATCGTGCTGCTGTTGCTGGCGCGCAGCCAGGATGTGCCGGTGGTGCTGAGCGTACCGGCCGCGCTGATCTGCATCGCGCTGGTGATGGGGCTGGCGGCGGTGTCCGGACTGGCCGCCATGCGCAGCCTGCGCCGCGCCGATCCGGCGACCTTGCTGAGATGAGCGCAATGCATTCCACCCATGCCATCGAAGCGACACCTCCGTCCGCGCTGCAGGCCACGGAAGTCAGCAAGGCGTTCGTCTCCGGCCAACAGCGCACGCAGGTGCTCGATCGACTCACCTTGAGCATCGAGGCAGCCGAACTGACCCTGATCTCCGGACCCTCCGGCTGTGGCAAGAGCACCTTGCTGGCGATCCTCAGCGGCCTGCAGCAAGTCGATGGCGGCCGGGTACATGCGCTCGGCAGCGAACTGGGCCAGCTCGACCTGCGTGAGCTGGAGCGCTTCCGCCTGCAACACACCGGCTTCGTGTTCCAGGGCTTCAACCTGTTCCCCGCGCTCAGTGCGTTCGAGCAGGTCGAGCTGCCGCTGAACCACATGGGGCTCACCCGCACCGAGGCGCGTCGGCGCGCCCGGCAGTCGCTGGAAGAAGTCGGCCTGGCACAACGCATGCTGCTGCGTCCTTCGGAGCTGTCCGGTGGCGAGAAGCAACGCGTGGCGATCGCCCGTGCGCTGGCCAAGCAGCCGGAACTGCTGTTCGCCGACGAACCCACCAGCGCGCTCGACGCCGCCAACGGCCAGATCATCATCGACATCCTGCACCGCATCGCGCACTCCCACGGCACCACAGTGCTGTGCGTCAGCCATGATCCACGCCTGGTCGTCCACGCCGACCGCGTGCTGGCGATGGAAGACGGCCGCATCCTCAGCGACCGGCGCAACCATGCGCCACTTTCCGATCCCGAGGGAATTCCTTCATGAAGCCGTTCGCGTCATTTCACTCGCGGCATCTGCCACGGCGGCCGCACGCCGGCGGTCTCGCGTTCGCCGTTGCCGTGTTGCTCGCCGGCTGCTCCGCCGCCGATGCGCCGCCCGCCGGCAACGCCCAGCCCACGCCGGCCTACGCCGCCGTTGCCCGTGGCCGGATCGACATCGAAGGTGGCCTGCTCAACCTGACCATGCCGCGCGAGGGCATCCTCGCCAGCGTCGACGTGCATGAGGGTGAACAGGTCCGCCAAGGACAGTTGCTGGCCACGCTGGATACCGAGCCGGCCCGGCTCGCCGTGGCGGGCGCCCAGGCGGAACTGGAGCAGGCGCAGGCACAGTCGAAACTGCTCGACATCAAGCTGGCCGCCGCCAGACAACGTGCGCAACGGCTCGCCGCGGCGGTCGCCGCCGGCGCCGGCGATGGCCAGAGCGCCGACGATGCACGCGAGGCAGCCGCCCTGCTCGACGCCGATCGGCAAGCCAACCGCGCCGCCATCGACATCGCCAGCCAGAAGCTCGACCAGGCCCGCTACGAGGTGAAGCAGCGCAGCCTGTTCGCGCCGTTCGGTGCCGAGGTGATCCGGGTGGCGGCCCAACCCGGCGCCAGCGTGTCGTCTGCCACGGGGCCGCTGTTCGTGCTGCTGCCGCAAAAGCCGCGGATCGTTCGCGCCGAGCTCAACGAGAGCTTCGTCGGCGCGATCCGTCCGGGCATGCCGGCCGAAGTCGTGGCCGACAGCGCGGGCAGGCCCGCCCCGTGGCCCGCGCACGTCTTGCGCATCGGCCAGATCTACGGTCCGGCGCAGCTCGAGAACGATCCACAGGTCCGCGCCAACGCGCGCACCGTGGAGTGCGTACTCGCCTTCGACCAGCCGCAGACATTGCGCATCGGCCAGCGGGTGATCGTGCGCTTCGGCGCCGCACCGGTCGCCGCCACGGCGTCATCGAAAGACTGAGGAAACCGCGCTCTGGCACGCTGTTAACCCAGGATGGTGAGCGTGTGCCCGTTCGCCGCGAAAAACGCAGGACGATTGAGTGATCCAGCAAACCGACTTCTTCTTCGAGGGTGGCCGCAGCGGCGTGTTGCTGATCCACGGACTCACCGGCACGCCGATGGAAATGCGCCTGCTCGGCAAGGGCCTGAACCGGGCCGGCTTCACCGTGCACGGCATGCAGCTGGCGGGTCACTGCGGCAACGCCGAAGACCTGCTCGCCACCGGCTGGCGCGACTGGTACGCCAGCGTGCAGGCGGCGGCCGACGAGATGCTCGGCAAGGTCGACCACCTGTTCGTTGGCGGGCTGTCGATGGGCGCGTTGCTGGCGCTGAAGCTGGCCGCGGATCGCCCGCGGCAGATCGCCGGCGTCGGCGTGTATGGCGCCACCTTCCGCTACGACGGCTGGAGCATCCCGCACATGGCGCGACTGTCGTTCCTGCTGCCGCTGCTGAAGAAGCTCGGCATCGGTCGCAACCGCAGCTTCATGGAACAGCCGCCCTACGGCATCCGCGACGAGCGCCTGCGCGCGCAGGTCAGCACGGCGATGCTCAGCGGCGACAGCGCCGCCGCCGGCCTGCCCGGCAACCCGTGGTATTCGCTGGCCGAAATGTATGGCCTGGCCGCCGACGTGCGGCGGCAGTTGGCGCAGGTGCATGCGCCGTGCCTGGTCGCGCACGCCAGTGACGACGACGTGGCCAGCGTGAAGAACGCCGAGCTGGTGATGCGCGGCGTCAACGCGCCCACCGAACTGCTGCTGCTCGACGACAGCTACCACATGATCACCATCGACAAGCAGCGGCGCACCCTGATCGAACGATCGGCCGCGTTCTTCGATCGCATCGTTGCCGCCGACAGCGCCCAGCGCATCGCCGCCTGAGCATGCCCGTGACCGGCTCCCTCTCTGCCTTGGTGGTCGGCCTGTGGCTGCTCAACATCGTGCTGGACACCGGTGGCCAGCTCGCCTTCAAGGCGGCCGCCGGCGATCCCGCCGCCGGTGACGGGCTGGCACGCTGGAAACACATGGCGGGGCGCCCCTGGCTGTGGTTGGGCGTTGGCTGCTACGTGATCGAATTCCTGGTGTGGATCGCCTTCCTGTCGCTGATCCCGCTGTCCGAGGGCGTGCTGCTGGGTTCGATCAACATCGTGGCGATCATGCTGGCCGGACGCTTCCTGTTCGGCGAGAAGCTGACCCGGCTGCGCGTCATCGGCATCGCGCTGGTGACGCTGGGCGTGGCCATCGTGGGGCTCGCCGGATGAAGCGCTTCTACCTGTTCGGCTTCCTGCTGCTGATGGCCTTCGACACGCTGGCGCAGGTCAGCTTCAAATATGCCGGCAGCCAGGCGCTGCCGGTGCAGGCCAGCGTGGCGTGGCTGTTGCGCGTGTTCGGCCAGCCGTGGGTCTACGGCGCGGTAATCGGCTACGTCGGCGCGTTCTTCACCTGGATGGCCTTGCTCAAGCACGCGCCGATCGGACCGGCCTTCGCCGCCTCGCACCTGGAGGTGGTGTCGGTGATGCTGCTGTCGGTCTGGCTGTTCGACGAGCACCTCACCCTCGCCCGCGTGCTGGGCGCCAGCGCAATCATCGCCGGCATCGTCTGCCTGGGCCTGGCGGAAAGCCGCGAACAGGTGCCCGAGGCGGAGTCCGCTCCGGCACAAGCCTGAGCGCTCCGCTACGCTGCGCGCATGCTGCCCCGTCGACACGAGTTGCCCCCCACCGCCGGAATGCCGCTGCGGCTGGGTGACCTGCGTCCGGGCGCGCCGACCCTGGCCGCCGAGATCGCCGCACAGCTGGGCACGCCACCGCTGCAACTGGAATGTTCGGGCACCGCTTGCCTGCTGATCGCGCTGACCACCTTGCGCGAACGCCACCCGCAACGCCACCGCGTGGTGGTGCCGGCGTTCACCTGTCCGCTGGTGGCGATTGCCGTGCACGCCGCCGGACTCGAATTGCATCCGTGTGACCTGCGCGCCGGTCACTACGACATGGACCCGGCCGCCCTGCGCGCGACCTGCGACGAACGCACGCTGGCAATCATCCCCACCCATCTGGCTGGTCGGGTCGCCGACGTCGCAGACGCGCTGGCCGTGGCCCGCAACGTCGGCGCGTACGTGATCGAGGATGCCGCGCAGGCGCTGGGCGCACGTCGTGCCGGTGTCAGCGTCGGCCTGGCCGGTGATATCGGTTTCTTCAGCCTGGCGGCCGGCAAGGGATTGTCGATCTACGAAGGCGGCCTGCTGCTGGCGCGCGATCCGCAGTTGCGCGAGCAGCTCGCGCGCACCGCCGCACGCATCGTGCCGCCCAGCCTCGGCCGGGAATGGCGACGCAGCATCGAACTGCTCGGCTATGCCGCGTTGTATCGGCCGCGCGGCCTGCGGCTGGCCTACGGCAATCCGCTGCGGCGCGCCCTGCGGCGTGGCGATGAAGTTGCCGCCGTGGGCGACGATTTTCCGCTGACGATTCCGCTGCACCGGGTCGGGCGCTGGCGACAGGCCGTGGGCGCACGCGCGGCCATTCGCCTGCCGGCATTCCTCGACCAGCTGTCCGCGCAGGCGCGACATCGCCTGCCGCGGTTGCGCCAGATCGCCCGCATCGAGGTACTCGATGACCCGCCCGGCACGCAAGGCACCTGGCCGTTCTTTCTGCTGTTGCTTCCTGCCCGCACGCATCGCGACGCCGCGCTGGCCCGGTTGTGGTCATCCCGCCTCGGTGTCAGCCGCCTGTTCATCCATGCCCTGCCCGACTATGACTATCTGAGGGACATCGTGCCCGCACAGGCAGTGCCGCATGCCCGCGATTTCGCCGCGCGCAGCCTGACCATCGGCAACAGCTTGTGGGTGGACGACGAGGAGTTCGAGACGATCTGCCGCACGCTGGAGGCCGTGTTGGCCTGACTCAGCCGGAGAGGCTGGCGATTGCCGTCAGCAACCTCAGGTTCAGCGCATGCTGTTGCGCCTGCCACTGCGCCAGCATCGCCGGATCGATCTGCGGCTGCTCGTCCATCGCCGACAACCGTCGCTTCCACCAGCTGCGGTAGCGGTAGTGCGAGACCTCGCCATTGATGTCGCTGCCGACCAGCCCGTGGCGCAGGCTGCCGATCAGGGCCTGCGCGTGCTCGACCCGCAGACGGCCCTGGTCCCAGTTGGTATGCGCCACCTCGGCGGCAAACACGTCCTTGTCGATCGACAGGTAGCTCGGCGCCCGCAGGCTGCGCTGCGTTTCGACGAAGGCGTCGACCATCGCATCCGCGGTGTCAAAGCCATGAAACGCCTGCGCCAGTCCGAGCCGGCGCGACCAGCCGGTGTCCACACCGATGCTCCAGTAGCTCAACTTGCCGCGACGCAACGGGGTCAGGTAGTTCTCCCAGGCGTGGCCGGCGCCGATATCGGCCGAGGTGATGCCCAGCACATGCACATGGCTGACCTGCGGCAGCATCGCCACCTTGCGCACCCACGAACCGCAATGCACGCCGAACGGGAAGCGCATGTTGTCCGGATGGTTGTCGAGCACCACCACCTGGAACGATTCGTTCGCGCCGAGCCGTTCGATCAGCGGCCAGCTGAGGTGGTGGAAGTCGCCGCTGCCGGTGAAGACAGTGCCGTAGCGCGTCGGCAGCAGTTCATCCAGCATCGCGCGAAAGCGCTGCATGGTCGCCAGCGAGCAGCCGAAGCGGATCGCCTCCTGCCAGTGCTCCAGCGCCAGCACCAGCCGATGGCGCAGCGGCCCGACCGACGAATCGATGTCGAGCACCACCGGACGATTTTCCAGCTCAGTCATCAACGCCCTCCGCATGCTCCTGCCACTGGCGATCACTTTCGAAATGGTTGCCCAGCCGGCGCAACAGCAGACGCAACAGCGGATTGCGCGCATACACCGCGTGGCGGGTGAAGGTCATGCTGGCACCGAGGAAGGACTTCACTTGCGGGTCGGTCCAGCCGGCCACGTAATGGGTGAGCGCGCGCTGGCGCGCGTAGTCGAGGTTGTGCATCCAGCTGACGAAATACAGGTTGTGCTCGCGTGCCTGCGGATAGGCGAAACCGACGTATTTGTCGATCAGCTTGCCGCCGTATTCATAACAGAGATTCCAGCCGATCATCTGCCCTGCGTGTCGGTAGACGAAAACCACGCCAGCGCTGGCGGCATCGCGCAGCACGGCCCGGAAGAAATCCACCCCGAGTCGGTCGAAGTGGGTTTCGCTTTGCGCGTACACGTTGTCGAACAGCGCGTAGAAGGCGGCCACGGTGGCTTCGTCATCGAAACGCGCATCCCCGGTTGGCACCGCCTCGATCTGCAGGTCGCCCAGCGAGCGCAGCTTGCGCCTGATGTTCTTGCGCCGGCCGGACGACAAGCGCGCCAGATACTCGTCGTTCGAGCCGAAGTCGATCGGCACCCAGGCCAGTGCCTGGCCTTCCAGCAAGACGAAGCCCTCGGCCGCGCAGGCACGGGCCAGCGCCCGCGCGTGGGCGTTGCCGGCATCGTCCAGCAGCGGCGAATCCAGCGCGATGTCCTTCACGATCAGCAAGCGGCACTGCCGTCCCCACGCCGTCTTCAAGTCACGCGCCAGTACCGCAGGCTCGATTCCCGGCGGCAGCGGCGCGTACTCGGACACCGTGGTGCCGGCAAAACGCGTGCGCCAGCGCAGCAGTCGGCCCCACCAGCGATAGCCCGGCAACCCGGTGACACGCCGGCGCAGACGGTCGTCGGCGGTGGTCAGCAGGTCGAACGGCGCCACGAATCCGGGCATCCCCTGCGGCGAGCTGTCAGCCATGAAGCCGGCTGGCGGATGCGCCATGAAGTGGCCCAGCAGGGCATCGGGTTCGAGTTGGGCGATGAAAGGCATGGGTAAGACAGACGTCCTAGACTGACCGGGACATGACATCGACCACCACCAGGGATTTCGTCGCCATGAATGATCCGATCCAGCAGCAGGTATTCGAACTCATCGCCGCGCAGGCCAAGGTCGAGGTCACCCGGGTCACGCCCGAGTCGACCCTGAAGGACCTGGGCGTGGCCTCGCTGGAGGCGATCGAGTTGATCTTCGACATCGAGGAACACTTCAACATCAGTTTCCCCGACCAGCAAGGTGCCAACTTCGACAGCGACACCGTGCAGAGCCTGCTCGACGCCGTGCGCAAGGGGCTCGACGACAAGGCCGCGGCGAGCGAGGGAACGCCCTGATGTCGCAGCTTGCGCAGCGCCGCGTGGCGATCACCGGCATGGGTGCGATCAGTGCGCTGGGTATCGGCGCCACTGCGTTGTGGCAAGGCCTGCGCGAAGGCCACAGCGGCATCGCTCCGTTGCGACATGCCGATGCGGCGCGCCTGCGCGTGAAGATCGCGGCCCAGGTGCCGGCCAGTTTCGACCCGGCGACGGGCATCGACGAACGCACCCTGCCCCTGCTCGATCGCACCTCGGAATTCGCGCTGCACGCCGCGCGCGAAGCGATCAGCCAGTCCGGCCTGGAGTTCGGCGCGAACGGGCTCGGTCTGCGCACCGCGGTGATCGTGGGTACCGGCGTCGGCGGCGAGACCACCCAGGACGAACAGAGCCGGCGCCTGTATGCCGAGAACGCCAGCCGTACCCATCCGCTGAGCATCGTGCGCCTGATGACCAACGCCTCGGCCAGCCAGATCAGCATCGCCTGGGGACTGCGTGGGCCCACCTTCGCGGTGGCCAGCGCCTGCGCCTCGGCCAACCACGCGATCATCCAGGCCGCGCAGATGATCCGCTGGGGTCTGGCCGACGTCGCCATCACCGGCGGCACCGAAGCCTGCCTGACCTATGGCGCGCTGAAGGCGTGGGAGGCGATGCGCGTGCTGGCCGACGACACCTGCCGCCCGTTCAGCGCGAACCGGCGCGGCCTGGTGCTTGGCGAGGGCGCCGGCATCTTCGTGCTGGAAGCGATGGAACATGCACGGGCGCGCGGCGCCACCATCCTGGCCGAGCTGGCCGGCAGCGGCATGACCGCCGACGCCACCGACATCGTGATGCCCAGCGCCGAGGGTTCCTCCGCGGCGATGCGCCAGGCGCTGGCCGATGCCGGTCTGGTTGCGGAGGACGTCGATTACGTCAACGCCCACGGCACCGGCACCCAGGCCAACGACGCCACCGAAAGCCGCGCGATCCGGCTCGCCTTCGGCGCGCATGCCGATCGCCTCGCGGTGTCCTCGACCAAGTCGATGCACGGCCACGCGCTGGGTGCTTCCGGCGCGCTGGAACTGGTCGCGGTGATCGGCGCCCTGCGCGATGGCGTGGTGCCGCCGACCGCCAACCTGGACCAGGCCGATCCCGCCTGCGACCTCGACTACGTGCCCAACGTCGCTCGCGAGATGCCGGTACGCGCGGCGATCTCCAACTCGTTCGCCTTCGGCGGCCTCAACGCGGTGCTGGCGCTCAAGCGCGCGCCGTAACAAGGCTTCCCGTGGCAACACACAAAAGAACCCGGCGGTCGCCCGCCGGGTTCTCTTTGCGCGTGATCTGCGCGCGAGCGGCATCAGCCCTTCTTGGCCTTGGTCAGCAACTGGTCCAGCAAGCTGATCGCCAGATCGATCTCTTCATGGGTGATGTCCAGCGACGGTGCAAACGTGATCACGTTCTTGTACCAGCCGCCCACGTCGAGCACCAGGCCGATCTTCTTGCCGTTGTGCTCCAGGTCGCCGGCCAGGCCGATGTCCACCATCTTGTCGAGCAGCGCCTTGTTCGGCGTGAAACCGTCGTCGGTGCAGATCTCCGCGCGCAGGGCAAGGCCCAGGCCGTCGACGTCGCCGATCTCCTTGTGCCGTTTCTGCAGGTCGCGCAGGCCTTCGAGGAAATGTGCGCCCTTCTTCGGCACTGTCGTTTCGTAGTCCAGCTCGTAACCCATCTTGATCACTTCCAGGCCCAGCGAGGTGCCCAGCGGATTGGAATTGAACGTGCTGTGGGTCGAGCCCGGCGGGAATACGGTCGGGTTGATCAGCTCCTCGCGCGCCCACAAGCCGGACAGCGGATTGAGGCCATTGGTGAGTGCCTTGCCGAACACCACGATGTCCGGCGTCACGCCGAAGTTCTCGATCGACCACAGCTTGCCGGTGCGCCAGAAGCCCATCTGGATCTCATCGGACACCATCAGGATGCCGTACTGGTCGAGCACTTTCTTCAGGCCCTTGAAGAAACCCGCCGGCGGGATCACGTAGCCGCCGGTGCCCTGGATCGGCTCGACATAGAACGCAGCGTATTCGCACTGGTTGGTCTTCGGGTCCCACACGCCGTTGTATTCGGTCTCGAACAGGCGGGCGAACTGGTTCACGCAGCTGTCCGAATATTCCTCGGCCGTCATCCCCTTCGGGCGACGGAACGGATACGGAAACGGCAGGAACATCGCGCGCTCGCCGAAGTGGCCGAAACGGCGGCGATAACGGTAGCTGGAGGTGATCGACGACGCACCGAGGGTGCGACCGTGGTAGCCGCCCTCGAACGCGAACATCAGGCTCTTGCCGTTGCTGGCGTTGCGCACGATCTTCAGCGAATCCTCGATCGCCTGCGCGCCACCGACGTTGAAATGCACGCGACCGTCCAGGCCGAACTTCTTCTTTGCGTCCAGTGCGATCGTCTTGGCCAGCTCGATGCGGGTCTGGTGCAGATACTGACTGGCCACCTGCGGCAGCAGGTCGATCTGGTTCTTCAGCACGTTGTTGAGACGCTTGTTGCCGTAGCCGAAATTGACCGCCGAGTACCACATCTGCAGGTCAAGGAACGGTACGCCGGCGCTGTCATACATGTAGCTGCCTTCGCAGGTACGGAAGATTTTCGGCGGGTCGACGTAATGCACGGTGTCGCCAAACGAGCTGTATTTCGCCTCGTCGGCCAGCAACTGGGCGTCGTCGATCACCACGGAGGTGTTCTTGTCGAAAGCATTCATCGGAAGTCCGGAGTCGGGGGAGCGGGGAGAGAGAAGCGCGCGACGGAGCGATCAGGCCGTGGTGGCCAGGGCCGGCGCGGGGAGCCGATCGAACAGGCTGCCCTCAAGCAATTGCGGCAGGAATTCGAGCGCATCCTCGAAGCCGGTGATCGGCACATAGGGAATGCCGGCGGCGCGGCAGTGTTCGATGAGGCGATGCTTGGCGAACACGAAATCGACGCGGTCGGCGGCACAGAAATCCGACGCACCATCGCCGATCAGCAAGGTCCTGGCACCGCTTTCGCGGGCCTCCACCACACAGGCGCATTTGCAGGTGCCGCTGCGACAGCCATCGGCCTGGAACGGCGAGGTCAGCTGCCATTGCCGCGGCGGCTCGCCGGGCGCCAGGTGGTTGGCCGCCAGCGGCAGGTCGTCCAGGCCGTAGCGGGCGAGGATCCGGTGGATCGCGTAGTCCAGGCCATCGCTGACCACGCGGATCGGCACGCCGAGCTCGCGCGCCTTCGCCACGAAGCCCGGAAACGCGTGATCGATCCATACCTCGGACAGATGCGCATCCAGTTCGGCACGACTCATCTGCAGCAGATCGACCTGACCGGCCATGCATTCGCGCGAACCGATCCGGCCGGCGCGCCAGTCCTGCTCCAGCACTTCCCAGCCGGGGCGGCCGAAGCGGTCGAGCAGCGAGTCGATCACGTCCTCGACGGAGATGGTGCCGTCGAAATCACACAGGATGGTCCAGCCAGGTGCAGGCATCGCGAACTCACATCAGCAGCAATGTGGGCCAGCTTAGGAAGGCTGCCTTTCCAGCTCCTTTCCGTGGCTCCCACGCATCCGCAACAGGCTTCTAAGCAAACCGAAAGCCGGCCTGCGTAGCTTTGGTCGACAAAGACCAGTCGGCCTGCCTGGTCGGGGAGAAACCCATGCGAGCCCTGCCATCGCTATTGTTCTGCATTGCCCTCCTTGCCTCGGGCCGCGCCCTCGCGTCCGGCGGCCCGCTGGGCATCGACCATCGCATCCATTACGACAACAGTGGCATCTGGAAGCGCACGAACCAGAATGTGCTGATCTACGGCACGATCACCACGGTGGTCGGTGGCGCGCTGGTGTTTGGCGACCAGGACAAACTGGGCGATACGTTCTGGCGTTCGGTGGATGCGCTCGCCGTGACCAGCATCAGCACGGAAGGGCTGAAGCTCGCCTTCCAGCGCGAACGCCCGTCGCAGACCAGCGATCCGAGCCACTTCTTTGCCGGTACCCACGCGCAAAGCTTTCCCAGTGGCGAGGTGGCGGCGATCTCGGCGGCGGTGACGCCGTTCATGGTGAATTATGGCCAGGACCACCCGGCGGTCTATGCTCTGGCCTTGCTGCCGGTCTATGACGCCATCGCCCGGGTGAAGACCCGCGGCCACTGGCAAAGCGACGTGCTGGTCGGCGCAGCGCTGGGCACCGGCGTGGGCATCTGGGCCTCGCACCGAAGCTCTCCCCTGATCATCGGCTGGCTGCCGGGCGGCTTCCAGGTCGGCTTCATCCACCATTTCAAATGATGCGAGGCAAATACCTCGCCACACCTCATTCAGCTGCGAGCCCGTGCCGCGTCATGGCACAGCGACGCAACGTCCGCCGGGTCAGCCTGGTGCTCGCCATGGCGGCAAGCCTGGCCGGCTGCGCCACCTATGCCGATCTGCTGCTGAATGATGGTGCCGGGGCCGCCAGCGTGACGCAACTCGTCGCGCCAGCGTCGGCCATGCCGCTGCCCGCATTGACGACACACCGATTCGATCCCGCTGATGGACTGGACGTCACCGAGGTGGCGATGCTGGCGGTGGCCAACAGTCCGCCGTTGCGCGTCAAGCGCGACGAGCTGGGCATCGCGCAGGCGCAGGCGTTTGCCGCCGGCCTGCTGCCCGATCCGCAACTGGCGTTGTCGGCGGATTTTCCACGCCAGTCCGGTGCCGGCCTCAGCACCGCTTACAGCCTCGGGCTCAGCGCAGACATCAGCGCCTTGCTGACGCGATCCTCGCGCCTTGCCGCGGCGCGCAGCCAGACCGGCCAGGTCAACCTCGATCTGTTGTGGGCGGAGTGGCAGACGGTGGCACAGGCGCGCTTGCTGTTCGACCAGGTGGTGAACCTGCGCGCGCAGCAGGTTCGACTCGAGCAAGAGCAGGCGGCGCTTTCCACGGTCGGCGGCTACATCCACAGTGCGCTGCAAGCGGGCAACCTCACCTACGACAGCGCCAGCGCCGGCCTCAATGCCGAAGCCGATGTGCACAAGCGGCTGGCCGATACGGCGATCGCGTTGCATCAGGCACAAGGCGATCTGCACCTGCTGCTGGGGCTGGCACCGACCGCGAAGCTCGACCTGGTCGGCACGCCGTATTTCAGCCAGCCCACGCCGGCACAGGTGCAAACGGCGCTGGATGACCTGCCGCGGCGGCGGCCGGACCTGCTGGCCTTGCGCGCCGGCTACGAGTCACAGCAGGCCAAGCTGCGCAGCGCGATCCTGGCCCAGTTCCCGGCATTGAACATCGGTTTCAATACCGCGCGCGACACCAGCGCGGTGTACACCAACGGCCTGGGCATCGGCATCACGCTGCCGCTGTTCGACCGCAATCGCGGCAATATCGCGATCGAAAAAGCCACCCGCCAGCAGCTGCATGACGACTATGCAGCGCGGGTGCTCGGCACGCGCAGCGACATGCAGCGGATCACCCGCGACCTGGCGACGCTGGACGGTCAACTCGCCACGCTCGCCGCGCATGCGCAGCAACTGGATCAGGCCCGCGCCTCCGCCGAGGGGGCCTGGCAAGCCGGTGCGCTGGACTGGCCAACGTACCTGGCGATTCGCAGCAACGCCCTCGGCGCCGATCTCGACCTGCTGAGTGCGCAACTGGAGCGCGCCAGGCAGTCGATCGCACTGGAAGCACTGCTGGGCAACACCGACCTGGCCGCTACCCATCCCGTCTCCACGCAAGCATCCACGCCATGAATCGTTTCGTCATTCTTTGCCTGTTGTGCATGACCCTGCTGTGCGGCCTGTTGTTGGGCTGCGGCAAGGCCACACCGGATGATGACGACGAAGCGGCGGCGCCCGCGGGCGAGGTGGTGGTGACCACCGCCATCCCAGCGCGACAGACCTTCCACGACAGCATCGAAGCCTGGGGCAGCGCCGCCGGCGATCCGCAGCACGCACGCTCGATCAGCCTCGCCCACGGCGGCCAGGTCACCGCGCTGCAGGTGGCGGCGGGGCAGACCGTGAAACGCGGCCAGCCGCTGTTGACGATCGCGCCTGACCCGGCCACGCGCAGTGCGTATCAGCAGGCGCAGACGGCGCTGACCCTCGCCACCGGCGAACTCAAGCGCACTGAACAACTGGCCTCGCAGCGGCTGGCCACGCAATCGCAACTGGCCGCGGCGCGCAAGGCGCTGGCCGACGCGCAGTCGGCACTCCAGGCGCAGCGTGCGCTGGGTGGTGGCACGGCCAGCGAAACGGTCGATGCACCGGCCGACGGGGTGGTCACCGCCCTGCAGGTCGGCCTGGGCGAACGGGTGGCGGCCAATGCGCCGCTGCTCAGCTTCACGCCCACGCAGGCCCTGCTCGCCCTGCTCGGCGTGCAACCGGAAGATGGCGCACGGCTGCGTCCGGGCATGTCGGTGCAATTGCAGCCGGTGTACGGCGCGAAGGATACCTTTGTCGGCACGCTGCGCATGATCGGCCAGTCGATCGATCCACAGACCCATCTGCTCAACGCCCAGGTCGAATTGCCCGCCGCTGCCAGCGCCAGCCTGATCGCCGGCGCACCGCTGGATGCGCAGATCCAGACCGCGGATTTCAGCGCCTGGTCGGTGCCGCGTGGCGCTGTGCTGCATGACGAGCATGGCGACTACCTGTTCCAGGTCGAGCACGGCCATGCCAGGCGGATCGCCGTGAAGCTGCGCAGTGCGCAAGGCGACCCGCTGGGCGTGGACGGGCCGCTGGACGCGAAGGCGAGGGTGATCGTGCTGGGCGTGTATGAACTCAACGACGGCGATGCGGTGCGGGAGTCGGCCAAGTGAGTCTCACCGCATGGATGCAGCTGCATCGACGTTCGCTGCTGTTTCTGGCCTTGATGCTGGCGCTCGGCGGGATCGCCAGCGCGTTGCTGATGCCGGTGGCGCTGTTTCCGAACGTGGCCTTCCCGCGCGTGCAGCTGACCCTGGATGCAGGCGACCGCCCGGCCGACCAGATGGCGATCGAGGTGACCACGCCCGTCGAGGAAGCGGTGCGCCGGGTACGCGGCGTGCGCGACGTGCGTTCCACCACCAGTCGCGGCAGCGCGGATATCGCGATCACCTTCGACTGGGGCGCCGACATGGCCGCCGCACTGCAGGAGGTCAACGGCGCCGCCAGCCAGGTGCTGCCGCAACTGCCGCCCGGCACCCAGCTGTCGACCCGGCGCATGGACCCCACCACCTTTCCGGTGCTGGCCTACAGCCTGCGCTCACATACGCAGTCGCCAGGCGCGTTGCATGACCTGGCCGAATACCAGTTGCGCCCGTTGCTGAGCGGCATCAACGGCGTCGTCCACGTCGACGTGCAGGGCGGCGAAGTGGCCGAGTTCCACGCCGATGTCGATCCGGGCAAGCTGCGCGCGCTGAACCTGAGCCTGGTCGAGGTGGCAGCCGCGGTCAGCCATGCCGCCACGATCCAGGCGATGGGCCGGGTCTCCGACCACTACAAGCTTTACCTGCTGCTGGCCGACAACCAGCCGAAGACGCTCGACACGCTGCGCAACATCGTGTTGCGCGCCGACGCCGGCGGGCTGGTGCGGCTGGCCGACGTGGCGCGCGTCAGCCTGAGCCACACGCCGCAGTGGATCCGGGTCAACGCCGACGGCCAGGACGCCGTGCTGCTGCAGGTCTACCAGCAGCCGGCCGGCAACAGCGTACAAATTGCCGGCGAGGTGAAGCAGCGCCTCGCCGATTTCGCGCCGCAGATGCCGGCGGGGGTGACGGTCGCCAACTGGTATGACCAGACCCAGCTGGTCACCGGCGCGGCCAGCAGCGTGCGCGATGCGATCCTGATCGGCATCGTGCTGGCCGCTCTGGTGCTGTTCGTGTTCCTGCGCAATACGCGGGTGATCCTGATCGCGCTGATCGTGGTGCCGTCGGTGCTGGCCATCACCGTGCTGCTGCTGCGCGTGCTCGGCATGAGCTTCAACATGATGACCCTGGGCGGCATGGCGGCCGCCGTCGGACTGATCATCGACGACGTGATCGTGATGCTCGAGCACATCATGCGCCGGCTGCATCAGGGCGAAGGTCACGTGCACGAACGCGTGGCCAATGCCGCATGGGAATTCACCCGCCCGCTGACCGGTTCCAGCGCGGCGACCGTGGTGATCTTCCTGCCGCTGGCCTTCCTGTCCGGCGTCACCGGCGCATTCTTCAAGGCGCTGTCGCTGACCATGGCCAGCGCGCTGATCATTTCCTGGCTGCTGACCTGGGTGGCCGTGCCGCTGCTGGCCGAGCGCTTCCTCGATCGTCGTCACCTGGTCGAGCATCCGCCGTCGCGCTTCACCACACGCATGATGGACGGCTATCACCGGATACTGGACCGCTGGCTGAAACGGCCATTGCTGGTGCTGCTGCTGATCGTGCCGATGCTGCTGGTTGGCGGCTTTGCGTTTACCCGGGTGAACACCGGCTTCATGCCGAAAATGGACGAAGGCGGTTTCATCCTCGACTACCTGTCCAAACCCGGTACGTCGCTGGAGGAAACCAATCGCCTGCTCAACCAGGTCGAGACGATCATCCGCGCCAATCCCTACGTCGACACCTACTCGCGGCGCACCGGGCTGCAGCTGGGCGGCGGTCTCACCGAAGCGAACCAGGGCGACTTCTTCGTGCGCCTGAAGAACGGCTCACGGCCATCGACCGAGGAGGTGATGACCCAGGTGCGCACGGCGGTGGAAGCACAGGTGCCGGGACTGGACATCGACCTGGCGCAATTGATGGAAGACCTGATCGGCGACCTGGTGGCCGTGCCGCAACCGATCGAGGTACAGCTCTACAGCGACGATCCCGGCCAGCTCGAAGCCACCGCCACCAAGGTCGCCGCCGCGATCGGCAAGATCAACGGCGTGGTCGGCGTGCTCGACGGCATCAACCCGGCAGGCGATGCGCTGACCGTGCAGGTCGACCCGGCCAGGGCGGCGCTGCAAGGGCTCGACCCCACCGCGGTGACCGACCAGGTCGCCGCCGCGATCGACGGCACGGTCGCCGCGCAGCTGCCGGTCGACGGCAGGGTGGTGGGCGTGCGCGTGCGCCTGCCCGATGCTGCGCACCAGCGGCTTGACCAGGTCGCGGCGCTGCCGATCCGCGCCGCGGACGGCCATCTGTTTCCGCTGTCGCAGGTGGCTACGCTGCAGCAGGTGCAGGGCCAGCCGGAAATTTCCCGCGACAATCTCAAGCGCATGGTCGCGGTGACCGGACGCATCAGCGGGCGCAGCCTTGGCGCGGTGATCGGCGACGTCAAGCATGTGCTGACTCAGCCCGGCCTGCTGCCGAAGGGACTGTACTATCAGCTCGGTGGCGTCTATCAGCAGCAGCAGCAGGCCTTTCGCGGCTTGACCATCGTGATGCTGGCGGCGATCGCACTGGTGTTCACCCTGCTGCTGTTCCTCTATGAAAGCTTCCGCGTGGCGCTGGCGATCATGGCGATGCCACTGCTGGCGTTGCCCGGTGTGTTCGCCGGCCTCTGGCTGACCGGCATCGAGCTGAACATCTCCTCGATGATGGGCATGACGATGATCGTCGGCATCGTCACCGAGGTGGCGATCTTCTATTTCTCCGAGCTGCAGGATGCCGAAAGGGAGCAGGTCGAAGTGGAGCACGTCGAGCACCAGCAGAGCGCTGCGCTGCACGGTGCCCTGCACGAAGCGGGCAAGCACCGCACCCGGCCGATCCTGATGTCCACCCTCGCCGCGATCCTGACCCTGCTGCCGCTGGCGCTGGCGCTCGGCCAGGGCTCGCAGATGCAGCAGCCGCTGGCGGTGGCGATCATCTCCGGCATGCTGCTGCAGCTGCCGCTGGTGCTGCTGGTGATGCCGGTGCTGTATGCGCTGCTGCGTCGTCGCGACAGGACGGCGCCGAGTCCAGGTTCAACCGGGCCTGCACTCGCAGGCTGATGTTCCCCGCCCTTCCTCCAAGGTGACCGCCATGCAAAGACTGCTAAGTTCCCTCCTGCCCGCCTCATTGTTGCTGCTGGCCATCCCCATGGCCGCCACCGCCGCATCACCCAGCGCGGCACCGCGGCTGCTGTCGACCCTGCCGCTGGGTGGCCCGGGTGGCTGGGACTACCTCAGTTTCGACGCGCCGCATCGGCTGCTGTTCGTCAGCCGCGGCGATCGCGTGCTGGTGATCGATGTCGATCACCACCGTCAGGTGGGCACGATCGCCGATACCCAGGGTGTACACGGCATCGCGATCGCCGACGATCTGCAGCGCGGCTTCACCAGCAACGGCAAGAGCGCGTCGGTGACCGAATTCGATCTGACCACCTTCAAGACCCTGGCCACCATCAGCGGCACCGGCGAAAAGCCCGACGCGATCGTCTATGACCAGCCCTCGCATCATGTGCTGACCTTCAACGGCAAGAGCCACTCGGCCAGCGTGATCGACCCGGCCAAGGGTGCGGTGATCGCCACGATCGGCCTTCCCGGCAAGCCCGAGTTCGCGGTGTCCGACGGTGCCGGCCACATCTACAACAACATCGAGGACAAGTCCGAGCTGGTCGAGATCGATACTGGCAGCAACAAGGTGTTGCACGTATGGCCGCTGGCGCCGTGCCAGTCGCCCAGTGGGCTGGCCATCGACACCCGGCATCACCGTCTGTTTTCGGTGTGCGACAACAAGGTGATGGCTGTCACCGATGCGCTCGACGGCCACCAGGTCGCCAGCGTGCCGATCGGTGAAGGTCCCGACGCGGTGGTGTTCGATGACGCCGAGTCGATGATCTACAGCTCCAACGGCGAAAGCGGCACGATTACCGCGGTGCACCAGGACGATGCCGATCACTACCAGGTGAGCGCCACGATCCCCAGTCAGGTCAGCGCGCGCACGCTGGCACTGGATCCGAAGCTGCATCGGCTCTATCTCTCTGCCGCGCGTTTCGATACCGCGCTGCAGCCCAATGGCCGCCACGCGATCGTGCCAGACAGCTTCGGCATTCTGACGGTGGGGCGACACTGATCACCGCGACCCATGGCGCGGACTGACTGGGCCGGACTTGCTGATCCAGATCCAACGCAGAGAGTTCATGGAACCCACTCACGCCATGCGTGAGATGGGCCATGCCATGGCCAGCAGTACTCATTTTGCCGGATCGAGCAAAGTCGAGACTCTGTCGGCATTCGCTCGCACCGACAACATGCTGCTGCACCATTGCGCAGCCGCCGTCGCCACGCTCACGGCATCCATCCCGCGCGTATCCAGCGCGGCATTGGCGCCGCCATAGGGGGCGTACTTGGCCGGATCGGTGACCGAAAACAGCCCCAGCGTGGGGGTGCCGCTGGCGGCGGCCAGATGCATGACGCCGCAGTCGGCGCTGATGACGCCATCCATGCAGGCGGTCATGGCCGCCATCCGGCGCAAATTGCGCGAATAGTACGGCGTCAGTCGCGAGCCCAGTTGCGAGCGGCCATGGGCCGCCAGCAGATCAATCAAGCGCACCTGCGGGCACAGCGACTGGAAGGTATCCACGAAGCTCTGCCACCAGTCTTCGCCGTAGCACTTGGCGCCGGTCGCATTGGGGAAGATCGCCAGCGTTGCCCCGCACTGTTCGCGCGAGCCCCCGCACAGCCTTGCCAGGACCTCGGCCGCCTCGCGCTTTTCATCGGGCGTCAGATCGAGATTGAGTGGTGGATAGTCCGGTCGCGACGCGCGGCCACAAGCCTGACGCAGCAGGAACACACTGCGATGCGCCAGATGATCGGGCCAGGTCAGCGCGAACCACGCGGAGGCGGGATTCAACTTCGGGTCGGGAAATCCCAGCTTGTACCGGGCCTGCGCCAGCGCCAGCACGATGCGACCGGACTGCGATCCGTTGCAGGCATCGATGGCCAGGTCGTAACGGGATCGTCGCAGTGCCCGCAGCACGCCCGCCGACAGCCACAGATGGCGGGCGATCTTCCCCGGCAGCACGAACACGGTGCGGACGCTGAATCGGTGGGCATACAGGCAGTCGGTCGCGTAGCTGCCCAGAATGTCGATTTCGGCACCCGGGTAGAGCGCCTCGATTTCCGCAATCAGCGGGCTGATCAGCACGCTGTTGCCGAGCCGGTGGTTGGGCCGGCACACCAGCACCCGGTGAATGCCGGCTTGCGGCAAACCGCCAGGTTCGCACAAGGCGTGACCGACCCGACGGAACCGGCGGCGCAGGATCGACGCGGCCCAGGCACGTCCCCGCGCATCCCATGAAACGGACGCTTTCCGGTAGTCGGCAGCCGGCAGCGGCGCGGCGACGAGAGAACGGAGGCTGTCGAGGATGCTCATGACAACAGCATGGCGCCCGTCGCTTTCAGGACGCTTACTGATCCGTAAGCATCCGGTTAATCGGCCGGCCGCAGGCACCGCCGGTTGCCCTTGCGACGACACAGCGGGAACGCCACCCCACGGCGAGCAGCCATGCGACCACCACGGTGCTCAGCGAAGATTCCACGGGAAGGCGCGATGAGGCGCGCAAGCGGCCTGGCGGGAACCGACGGGGCTCAGTCCGGTCACTTGAGGTGCCGGCGCGAAGTGGCTCGACGGATGCCACTCTTCCTCGCTTGCACAGGCGCCGCGGCGCCCAGCGTCCTGACGAACTCAGCGGCAATGACGCTCATGCTGAAGTGCTCGCGCACATATTCCTGCGCAGCCACGCCCATCGGCAGTCGACGGGCCGCATCGCACATCTCGAGGATCGCAGTGCGCCACGCATCGACATCCCCAGCGGGCAGCAGCAAGCCAGTAACGCCCGGTTTCAAGGTTTCAGGGGCGCCGCCAACGTTGCTCACCAGCACCGGGATGCCGGCCGCCTGCGCCTCCACCGAGGTGCGCCCGAACGTCTCCGCAGCGATGGAAGGGAAAGCCAGCATCGACATCGCGCTGTAGTAGGGATGGATGTTGTTGATCCAGCCAGGAAAATGGTGGCGGTCTCCGCCAGCAAGGGCGGCAGCCCGATCCATCAGCGTCTGCGCATCCGGACCGGAACCCAGCCAGAGGCAATGCAGCCTGGGCTGCTGCTCCATGGCCGCCGTGACGGCTTCAAACAAGGGGAAGATTCCCTTGCCGTGGTGGATGCGACCGCAGTAGCCAAGCACGATGGCGTCATCGGCAATGCCCAACGTGCGCAAGATATCGCTGCGCGTCCCGGCGTCGCGTTGGCACAATGCCATGTTCACCGGGTTGTAGAGCAATTGGACGCGCTGCGGCGGCACGCCGCGCTCAAGATAGGATTGCCGCGCATAGTTCGAGACGGCGAAGAAGCGTTGCGCCAGACGTGGCAACAGATAGCCCGATAGCCGCTTCATCGGTGGAACACGATGGCGGAACAGCGCGACGGGTATTCGCAGCAACCGTCCAATGACGATCAAGGGCCAGTATTCCTTGCCGAAATTGCCTATCAACCAATCCGGGCCAGCTTGCCTCGCCGCGGCGAGCACCTTGACGTAACCGCGCAGATCCAGCGCATTTCGGAACGTCGCCCGGTACAGGTGAACATCGGCATGAGCCAGTTCCTGTTCAATCAGTCCGGCCGGCGAGGTCGCCACGCTGACCTCATGGCCTGCCTCAACCAATGCCTGCGCCAGCGCGACGAAGTGGGTTGCCGCCCCGCTCTTCTCGGGATTTGTGCCGACCAGCAGGAACTTCATGCGCGACGATCCTCATAGCGCGTCAGTACGCGTGCAGCAAACTGGGGCAGCAGATGATGCCGCGCGACCTGAACCCGGGGCAGTTGCCACAGGTCGGCACCGGCCACCGCGCGACCGCGATGGGTGCTGGTGGCGGCCTCGTAGCCGGCGGTCCGCACGGCAGCGGCCACACGATCATCAACATCACCATAGGGATAGCAAAACTGCGTTACCGCCCTGCCCAGGCGATTCTCCAGCTCTGTCTTGCTGCCATGAATCTCGTCTTGCAGCGCGGCATCGGTGCAGTGAGTCAGACGCGGATGCGTGCGGGTATGGGCACCGACTTCCATGCCGGCATCATTCCAGCGTTGCAATTGGGCAACCGACATCAGTGGCTTCCTGATGCCCAGCCGCTCCGCATCCCATCCGTTGAAACGACCGATGCTGCCGCTGACCACATAGGTCGTGGCGCTGAAACCGAACTGCTGCAATACCGGAAGCGCCGCGTCGAGATTGTCGACATAGCCGTCGTCGAGCGTGATGGCGACCACGCGACCCCGACGCTCTCCGCGCAGGTACGGCATCGCAGCCGACATCGACAACCCCTTGTAGCCAAGCCGCTGAAGCAGCCACATTTGCCGCGCGAATTTTCCGGGATTCACATACAGGCTGCGATAGACGTGCAGACCGGTCGGCACTGGCGCAATGTTGTGATACATGAGGATGGGTATGGCTTTGTCGCCCACTTTCTTGCGCTGGTTCATGCCTGCATCCGAGACGGCCATGTTGGTGGCGAGCGACTGAGCGAACGGGATATTGACGAGCATCGGGTCACCCCGTTCCACGCTGCCGCGCTCGCGGCGACCTGGGCGCCACCGGTCTCATTCGGGAACAGGACAAACCAACCAGCCTCTCGCAGCACTTTTTCCGGACGCAGCCCGCGTCGGCATTTTCGGCTCGCCCGGCTTTCACGGTGCTTACAGAGTGAGTAGATCGCGCGTCCACGGCCTGCGCCATGGAAAGCGCCAAGACGATGCTCACGCAGGCATTTCAGCCGGTGTACGGAATGCTCACCTTCACCCGCAATCCGCGGCCGAACGGCGAATCGAGCAATTCGATGCTGGCGCCATGCAACTCGGCGGCGCGCTGCACGATCGACAGGCCCAGGCCGTAGCCTTCGACGTGACCGGTCGGCTCGCGATGGAAGCGGGCAAACACCGCGGCACGCCGTTCCGGCGGGATACCCGGTCCATCGTCGGCCACATCGATGATGGTGAACTGCGCGTCTTGCGACAGCGACAGTTGCACCTGGCCGCCCGCCGGCACGTGACGCATGGCGTTCTCGATGAGATTGCGCAGCAAGGCTCCGAGTGCCGCCTCGTGACCGCGTACCCAGATCGCCTGGTTGTCGTGAGTGAAGCCCAGCTCCGCGCCGCTCTCGGCGATGACCGGCGTCAACTCCTCGATCACGCCGATGGCCACGCCGACCAGGTCGATCGAACGACACTGTTCCGAAGCCACGCCGGATTCCAGCCGGGCCAGGGCCAGCAGCTGTTCGACCCGCCGGGCCAGCGCGGCCACGTTGTGCCGCGCACCGGCCAGACTGGTGGCGGCTTCCGCGGAATCGCGGGTGGCATTGGCGCTTTCGATGTTCAGCATGATCGAGGCCAGCGGCGTACGCAGCTCATGCGCGACATCGGCACTGAAGCGGTGCTCGCGTTCCAGCGCATCGGCCAGACGTTGCAGTTGTCCGTTCAGTGCGTCGAGTACGGGCCGTAATTCCAGCGGCGCGTGTTCCAGCTCGATCGGCTGGCGGCTGCCCAGCGGGCGCGAGCCCAGCGCCTCGGCCAGCGATTCCAGCGGACGCAGTCCGCGCTTGACCGCCCACCCCACCAGCAAGCCCAGCAGCGGCAGGCCGATCAGCAAGGACAGGGCATGGTCGAACCACAGCGCCCGCAGGATGTCGTGACGGCTGTCGTAGCGTTCACCGGTGCGGATCACCACGCCATCAGGCCGGTCCTTGAGGGTGAACAGACGCCAGCGATATCCGCTGGCGTCGATGTCCCGAAAATTCGCATCGCCGGCCCGGGGCGGCGGCAACGCGGAGAGATTGGTGGTGGCCATGATCAACCGGCCAGAGGCGTCGAACACCTGAAAACCGACTTCGGACTCGAACGAGTACCGGCCTCGCTGCACGGCCGGCGCTTCCGGCACTTCGATCGGTACCAGCCTGTCGTCCTGATCGCGACCGTCCAGCGCTTCGGTTCCTTCCTGGCCGATGATGACCTGCAGCGTGCGGGCGGACTGCGCCAGTCTTCCATCGGACAGCTCATTGACCTCCTGCATGGTGCGCCGGAAGCTGAGCACCGCCAGCGGCAGCAACACCGCGATCATCACCAGGATGATCAACCAGCGCAGCCGGCCACGCAGGCTCGACCGGATCATTCAACCTCCCGCGGAATCATGTAGCCGAATCCGCGCACCGTACGCACGGTGTCATAACTGAGCTTCCTGCGCAGCGTATGCACCAGCACCTCCAGGGCATTGTCGCCGACCACGTTGTCCAGACCATACAGCGAGTTGACCAGGCTTTCGCGGCGCACCAGCTTGCCGGCGCGCTCCATCAGAATCTGCAGCAGCGCAAATTCGCGCCGGGTCAGTTCGATCGCCTCGCCACGAAAGGCCACCTGCGAGGTGCCCAGGTCGAGCGCCAGCGCGCCGACTTCGATACGATTGACCGCCAGCCCCTGCGCGCGCCGACCCAACGAACGAATCCTCGCGCACAGCTCGTCCAGGTGGAACGGCTTGATCAGATAGTCATCCGCGCCGGCATCCAGCCCATGCACGCGCGCCTGCAGGCCATCGCGCGCGGTCATCACGATAATCGGCGTGGTTACATGCGCACGGCGTGCCTCGACCAATACCTCAAGCCCGTCCATGCCGGGCAGGCCCAGATCAAGCAGCACCAGATCGGCCGTCTCGTCACGCAGGGCGATCAGGGCTTCGCGGCCGTTGCGCAGCCAGCTGACCGTGTAAGCCAGGCGTTCCAGCGCACGCTGGATCGCCGCGCCCAATTGCAGGTCGTCCTCCACCAGGATGATGTGCACCCGACCTCCTTCGCGCCGCGACTCGATACCAGGCTGTGCTGTACGGCACCCGATCTTGCCGTGACTATGCGGCAAGTGGCTTGCGAAATGCTTGGGTGAAGCAGGTGGGGCGGTCGAACCCTCGCTCTGGATGCGCGCCGCGGTCGGCATCAACAAGGGCCGTGACAAGGCGACCGACAGGATATCAGCGGTCGTCGCGGGTCCAGATGACGCCGTCTGCCTCGCGCACCGGGAAGCTGGCGATCGGCTCATACGCGGGCGGTTTGGTCACCGCGCCGGTGCGCAGGTCGAACCGCGCGCCGTGGCGCGGGCATTCCACCTCGAAGCCGAACACCTCGCCGCCGGCAAGATCGCCGCCGTCGTGGGTGCAGGTGTCTTCCACCGCGTACAGCGCGCCGTCGATGTTGTACACCGCGATCGGCGTGTCGCCGTCCCATACCACCTTGTATTCGCCCGGCAGGAACTCGCTGCGCGTGCCGACTTTCACCCAGTCGCTCATGCCGCCACCTCGCCGAAATCCTTGCGCAGCACTTCGAAGCGCAGGTCATCGCGACGGGGGATGCCGAAACGCTCATCGCCGTAAGGGAACGGCTGGTATTCGCCGGTGCGGCGGTAACCGCGTCGACCGTACCAGGCGATCAGCTCCTCGCGCTGCACGATGACGGTCATGCGCATGCCGCCGCAGTGCCATTCCTCGCGGGCGATGCGTTCGGCCTGGGCCAGCACCTGCTTGCCCAGGCCGCCGCCCTGCTGCACGGGATCGACCGCGAACATGCCGAAGTAGCCGTTGCCATCGCGCTGTTCCACATGGCAGCTGGCCAGCAATCGCGCGCCGGTTTCAGCCAGCAACACGCAGCTGCCGGGGCGTTCGATCAACGAGCGGACGTCGGCCGCGTCGGTGCGCTGGCCATCGAGCAGGTGCGATTCGGTGGTCCAGCCACGCCGGCCGGACTCGCCACGATAGGCGGATTCGACCAGCGCCACGATGGCGTCGACATCGGCGACGGTGGCGCGGCGGAAAAGTGGGGGAGCTTGTTCGGTCATGCGCGAATCTTAATGGGTTGCGTGCCGATGCCACCATGATCTGGGGCAGTCACGGGTGGTCAGGCCCGCAGGCCGCCCTCGCGGCCGGCTTCGTAGATTTTCAGATGGGCGTAGACGACGGCCAGCAGCGAAGATTCGTCGGTGTTGCGCCCGGCACGCGCCAGCATGTCGCCGATGACGTGATCGGCCTCGATCGGATAACCGTGCTGCAGATCGCGCAGCATCGAGGCGGCCAGCGGCGAACCGGCTTCGCCCAGGATGGCGCGGGCGCGGGCCAGCACGCGTTCGTCCGGCGCATGCCCGGCCCGTTCCGCCACCGCCCGGCATTCCTCCAGCAGGGCGAGTACGGCCGCGCGCCCACCGGGTGCAGCCACGATCTCGCCGATCGAACCACGCAGCAGGCAGGTGATGCCGGCCAGCGTGGCCAGGAATATCCACTTGTCCCACATGTCCTGTACCACGGCGTGGCTGGGACGCGCATCGAAGCCGGCGTCGGCAAACGCCTGGGTGATCGCCTGCATCCGCGGCGATGCGCTGCCGTCGCGCTCGCCGAAGGTAATGCTGTGCAGCTGGTTGAGATGTTGCACCACCCCCTGTGCATCGAGCGTGGCGGAAATCACGCACTGGCCGCCCAGCACATGCTGCGACCCGAAGGCCTGGTCCAGCAGATCCAGCTGCCGCATGCCGTTGAGCACTGGCAGGATCGCGGTCTGCGGGCCCACCGCCGGCGCGATGTCGATGATCGCCTGCTCCAGTGCATACGCCTTGCAGCTGAGCACGATCAGGTCGAACCGCTCGCGCAGCTCACTGGCCAGCAGGGTCGGCGGTGCGGCCAGCTCGGCGTTGCCGCCGGCGCTGCTGCGGATGACCAGCCCATGTTGCGCCAGCTGCTGCGCGCGCCTTTCACGCACCAGGAAGGTCACGTCACGTCCGTGCTGCAACAGGCGCCCGCCGAAATAGCCGCCGGTGGCGCCGGCACCCACGATCAGTATGCGCATCTCAGTCTCCCGTCGGTGCGGCTTCCGCCGCCCGGTGCATGCTTGCAGCCTGCGCGTCCTTGTCGCTCCACAAGGTATTCATCCACGCCTTGACGCGGCCGCGAAACGCCGCGTCATCGTCGTAGCTGCCGATCAGCCCGGCATCGATCGGGCGCTCGCGCACGTGCACGCGGATGTCGTGCACGCGGCCGGCGATCAGGTCCATCAAGGTGCAGGGACCTTCCGGATAAACAATGGTGACGTCGACCACCGCGTGCAGCGCCTGGCCCATCGCATCGAGCACGAAGGCCACGCCGCCGGCCTTCGGCCGCAGCAGGTAACGGTACGGTGAGGACTGCCCATCGTGCTTGGCCCGGGTGAAGCGTGTGCCTTCGGCGAAATTCATCACCGACACCGGCATGTGGCGGAATTTCTCGCAGGCACGCCGGGTCGCTTCGCGATCCTTGCCCTGCAGTTCGGGATGCCGCAGCAGGGTCTGCCGCGAGTAGCGCTTCATGAACGGGAAATCCAGCGCCCACCATGCCGGACCCAGCAAGGGCACCCAGATCAACTCCTGCTTGAGGAAGAAACGCAGAAACGGAATGCGCCGGTTGAACACCTTCTGCAACACCGGGATGTCCACCCAGCTCTGGTGGTTGCACAGCACCAGGTAGTTGCCGTCGCGGCGCAGACCCTGCAGCCCGTCGACCTGCCACTGGATGCGCGTGAAGAGGTTGAACAGGGCGTTGTTGACGCCGATCCAGCTTTCCGCGATGCCGACCAGCACGCGCGAAAGCATGCGCCGCACGCCGGTCAATGGTACGACCACCTTGAGCAGCGCCAGCGCGAACAGCGGCAGCACATGGATCAGGATATTCAGCAGGAGCAGCAGCATCGCCAGCGGGATGCGCAACACGGCAGGGAGGGAGGCGAACATGGGCAGGTTACGCTACGGAAGCTGGCGACCATGATGCCTTGCGCAGGCCCGAAGAGCCATGCTCGCCGCGCACGAAGCGGCTGCCGGCTTCACATCAGCAGCTTGCGCACCTTGAGCAGGGCCACGATGAAGGCGTCGACCTCCTCACGCGTGTTGTAGAACGCCAGCGACGCCCGCAAGGTGGACGGCACCCCGAAGAATTGCATCAGCGGATGCGCGCAGTGATGCCCGGAACGCACCGCCACGCCCTGCAGATCGAGCAAGGTGGCCAGGTCGGTGGACTGGGCGCCCTCGATCAGGAACGAGATCACCGCCTCCTTCTCCGCCGCCTCGCCGACGATGCGCAGGCCGGGGATCTGACGCAGGCGCTCGGTGGCGTAATGCAGCAGTTGCTGCTCCCAGGCATGGATCGCCGCGAAACCCACCGATTCGTAATAGTCGATCGCCGCGCCCAGCCCGACGAAGCCGGCGATGTTCGGCGTGCCGGCTTCGAACTTGTGCGGGGGCGCCGCGAACGTGGTGCCGTCGAAGCGCACTTCGCGGATCATCTCGCCGCCACCGAAGAACGGCGGCATCGCCTCCAGGTGTTCGCGCTTGGCCCACAGCGCGCCGGTGCCGGTGGGGCCGAGCATCTTGTGCCCGGTGAGCGCGTAGAAGTCGCAGCCCAGCGCCTGCACGTCGACCGGCCGGTGCGGCACCGCCTGCGAGCCGTCGACCAGCAGCGGAATGCCGCGCCGGCTGCACTCGCGCGCGATCTCGCGTACCGGGTTGACCGTGCCCAGCACGTTGGAGACGTGGGTGACGCAGGCCAGCTTCACCTCCGGCGTCAGCATGGCGATGTATTGCTCGACGATCAGTTCGCCGCGCGCGTCGATCGGCGCGGCCTTGACCGTGGCACCGCTGCGTTGGGCGACCAGCTGCCACGGCACGATGTTGGCATGGTGTTCCATCACCGTGGTAAGGATCGCGTCGCCCGCCTCCAGTCGCGGCAAGGCGAAGCTGTAGGCGACCAGATTGGTCGCCTGGGTGGTGCCGGAAGTCAGCACCAGTTCGTCGCGCGAAGGCGCATTGATGAAGCGCGCCAGCTTGTCGCGCGCGCCTTCGTAGGCGGCCGTGGCTTCCTCGCCCAGCTGATGCACCGCGCGCGACACATTGGCGTTGTGCTCGCGATAGTGGGTATTCATCGCCTCGATCACCGACAACGGTTTCTGGCTGGTGTTGGCGTTGTCGAAGTACACCAGCGGCTTGCCGTGCACCGTGCGCGCCAGCAGCGGGAAGTCCGCGCGGATGCGCTGGACGTCGAAGACGGTGGGGGTGCTGGCTGGCGGGTTCATTGAAGTTTCCAAGTTTGGTTCCCTCCCCTGCCTGCAGGGGAGGGTTGGGGTGGGGTCGCTCTTGATCGGAAAGTCAAAAGCTTCACCCCTACCAGCCTCCCCCTGCGACCGAAGGAAGTCCCTTGGGGCAAGCAGGGGAAGGCGACAAGAGTCAGGCTGGCAATTGCGCGACCAGCATGGCAGACAGATGCTCGCGCAACTCCCCGTTCGGCAGGTCGTCCAGCACCGCGCGGCAGAACGCGGCGGTCAGCAATGCCCGCGCTTCGGCCAGCGGAATGCCACGCGAGCGCAGGTAGAACAGCGAGCGCTCGTCGAGCTGGCCGACGGTGGCGCCGTGCGCGGCCTGCACCTCGTCAGCGTAGATCTCCAGCTCCGGCTTGGTGTCGATCTCGGCGCCCGGCGACAGCAGCAGGTTCTTGTTGCTGAGGCTGGCATCGCTGCCATCGGCGCCGGGTGCCACCACGATGGCGCCTCGGAACACGCCGCGTGCGCGGTCGTTGGCCACGCCGCGCCAGTTCGAACTGGACGCGGTGTTCAACGCCTGATGGCGGATCGCCAGCTGGGTATCGATATGCTGGCGACCGTGCGGCATGAACACGCCGCGCGTGTGCAGCTTCGCCTCGTCGCCGATCAACTCGACCTGCAGGTCGTGACGCACCAGCGCGCCACCCAGCTCGACCACGTGCAGGGTCGCTTCGCTGCGCGCATGCAGGCGCAGATGGCTGTGACGAATGAGGTTCGCCGCGGGCGAGGCATTCTGCAGCGTGGCGTGGTGAAGCTTCGCGCCCTCGCGCACCTCGATGTCGCCGACGAAGGTGGCCAGTTGTGCCTGCCCACCGCTGCCGATGTGCTGTTCAATCAGGGTGACGGAAGCACCCTCGCCCAGCTCGATCAGGTTGCGCGCGTGCCAGGCCAGTTCCGCGTCACCCTCGGTACCGACGAAGACCAGCTGCACCGGCTGGCGGATCGTCGCGTTGGCGGCCACCCGCAGCACCATGCCGTCGGAGGCGCTGGCCGCGTTGATCCGCGCGAACGCTTCACCGGCGTCGCGCGCCTGCGCGGTGGAAGCCGCGCGCGACCAGCCAAAGCGCAACGGCTCGGCATCGTCCTGCAGCACCTGCGAAAGCGGCTGCAGGAACAGTCCGTCGGGCAGGGCTTCCAGCCGGGAAAGGTCGGCACGAAACACGCCGTTGATGAAGACCAGTCGCGGGCCGGCGATGCCGGGCAAGGCCAGCGCTGCGGCATCGATGACGCGGTTCGGAGCACCCGCATCACCCTGCGCGAAGCGGCGCTGAGCCAGTCCGCGCAGCGCGGTGTACTTCCACGCCTCGACCCGCGTGTCGGGCAAGCCGATGGCCGCGAACGTGTCACGACTGGCCTGCCTGGCCGCATCCAGCCACGCGATCCCGCTGACCGGCAGCGGCGCATCGAGCAGCGACTCGACCAACGGCAGCGCGGCAGGCGGGCTCATGCCACCGCTCCGGGCCTGATGCCGGCGTAACCGTGCTCCTCCAGCCGCAGCGCCAGCGACTTGTCGCCGCTCTCGACGATGCGGCCATCGGCCAGCACATGCACGAAATCCGGCACCACATAATCGAGCAGACGCTGGTAGTGGGTGATCATCAGGAACGCACGCTCGGACGAACGCAGCGTGTTGACGCCCTGCGCGACCTGCTTCAGCGCATCGATGTCCAGGCCCGAATCGGTCTCGTCGAGGATCGCCAGCTGCGGCTCCAGCACGGCCATCTGGAAGATCTCGTTGCGCTTCTTCTCGCCACCGGAGAAACCCTCGTTGACGGCGCGATGCAGCAGCTCGTCTGAGATCTGCATCACCTTCAGCTTCTCGCGCACCAGCTTGAGGAACTGCATCGAATCCAACGCCTGCTCGCCGCGCTGCTTGCGCTGCGCATTGAGTGCGGCGCGCAGGAAGTAGGTGTTGTTGACGCCGGGAATCTCCACCGGATACTGGAACGCCAGGAACACGCCAGCCGCCGCGCGCGCTTCTGGTTCGAGCGCCAACAGATCGATGCCGTTGTAGCTCACCGTTCCCGCCGTCACTTCGTAGCCCTCTCGACCGGAGAGCACGTTGCCCAGCGTCGACTTGCCGGCGCCATTCGGCCCCATGATCGCGTGCACTTCGCCCGCGTTGACGGTGAGGCTGAGCCCCTTGAGGATTTCCTTGCCCTCGACGCGGGCATGGAGATTTTCGATTTTCAGCATTTCAGCATCCGGGATTTGATATTCGGGATTCGGGATTCGGATCAGGCCGACGGGAAGGCTTTCGCGGGCCTCGAATCCCGTGTCTCGAATCCCGCTGTCGGTCAGCCCACTGCGCCTTCCAGCGACACCTCAAGCAACTTTTTCGCTTCCACCGCGAATTCCATCGGCAGCTCGCGGAACACCTGCTTGCAGAAGCCGTCGACGATCATCGACACGGCGTCTTCCTCGCTGATGCCGCGGCTGCGGCAATAGAACATCTGCTCATCGGAGATCTTCGAGGTGGTGGCCTCGTGCTCGACGATCGCGGTGGGGTTCTTCACTTCCATGTACGGGAAGGTGTGTGCACCGCACTTCTTGCCGATCAACAGGCTGTCGCACTGGGTGTGGTTGCGCGCGCCCTCGGCACCCTTCTCCATCTTCACCAGACCGCGGTAGCTGTTCGAGCTGCGTCCGGCGCTGATGCCCTTGGAGACGATCTTCGACTTGGTGTGCCTGCCAAGATGAATCATCTTGGTGCCGGTATCGGCCTGCTGGAAGTGATGGGTCAGCGCCACCGAATAGAACTCACCCACCGAACGGTCGCCGCGCAGCACCACCGAAGGGTATTTCCAGGTGATCGCCGAACCGGTTTCCACCTGGGTCCAGCTGATCTTGGAATCGTCGCCGCGGCAGTCGCCGCGCTTGGTCACGAAGTTGTAGATGCCGCCGACTCCGTTCTCGTCGCCCGGATACCAGTTCTGCACGGTCGAATACTTGATCTGCGCCTTTTCCAGCGCTACCAGCTCGACCACCGCCGCATGCAGCTGGTTCTCGTCGCGCTTGGGCGCGGTGCAGCCTTCGAGGTAGGACACATGACTGCCCTCCTCGGCCACAATCAGGGTGCGCTCGAACTGGCCAGTATTCTGCGCATTGATGCGGAAGTAAGTGCTCAGCTCCATCGGGCAACGCACGCCTTTCGGAATGAATACGAAGCTGCCATCGGAGAACACCGCCGAGTTCAGCGCGGCGAAGAAATTGTCGCCGGTGGGTACCACGCTGCCGAGGTATTTGCGCACGATGTCCGGGTATTCGCGGATCGCCTCGCTCATCGAGCAGAACAGCACGCCGGCCTCGGCCAGCTGCTTGCGGAAGGTGGTGCCGACCGAGACCGAGTCGAACACCGCATCCACCGCCACGCCGGCCAGCGCAGCCCGCTCGTGCAGCGGGATGCCCAGCTTCTCATACGTTTCCAGCAAGGCCGGATCGACTTCGGCCAGCGATTTCGGCTGCACCTTGGGTGCGGCGTAGTAGCTGATCGCCTGATAGTCGATCGGATCGATGTTGAGCTTGGCCCAGTCAGGCTTGGGCATGGTCAGCCAGTGACGAAAAGCCTCCAGGCGCCATTGCGTCATCCAGTCGGGCTCGCCCTTGACCGCGGAAATCGCGCGCACGGTGCCCTCGTCGAGGCCTGGCGGCAGGCCGGTCATCTCGATCTTGGTGATGAAGCCGGCGCTGTAGCTGCGACCGAGAATCTCGGCGACAGCCGCGTTGTCGCGCAACGTGGCGGCGGTGCTGCTCTGCTCGTTCATGATGTCGTTCATTCGGTGGTGACCCGGCGGGACCTGGCCGGCATCGCGATATCGCCGACGGCAACGGTGGCGATGCGTCCCGACGGTCGCGCAGGTCGTGGCTTCAACATGTCTGCCAGACTGACGGCGCGCAGCGCGTTGTCCAGCACGTTGTTGACCAGTTGCCAGCTGCCACGCACGCCGCACTGCGCTTCGCGATCGCATTGGCCGTCGGCCACGCTGCATTCGGTCATGCCGATCGGACCTTCGATCGCCTCGACGATGTCAACCAGCGAAATATCGTGTGCCGCGCGTGCCAGCCGGTAACCGCCATTGACGCCGCGGAAGGACTCGACCAGCGATGCGTGGCCGAGCGCCTTCAGCAGTTTGCTCACCGTCGGCAGCTCCAGTCGCGTCTCATCGGCGATCTGCACCGTGCTCAGCACCTCGGTCGGGTGCGCGGCGATGCAGGTCATCACCACGGTGGCGTAATCGGTCAGGCGGCTGACGCGGAGCATGGGGCGCTCGGAGGGGTTTGAATCGGGACTAAAATGGTACTGATTAGGAGGCCCGCGGTCAATCACGCCCCGCGAACCGGCTCGTCACGACGGCAGCGGCTCGCTAAGCTGGGTTCATTCCGTTGCCCGTTGTCGCCATGACCCTGAACCCCGATCGCGCCGCCAGCCGCCTAGCCTGGACCCGCCGTGCCCTCGACGACGCATCACTGACGCTCGAACCTGCTTCGGCTGACGCCAGCTTCCGCAGCTACTGGCGCACCCATCATGCGGGGCAAAGCTGGATCGTGATGGATTCGCCGCCGGCACAGGAGGATCCCGCGCCCTGGCTGCGGATCGGCGTGCAACTGGCCACCGCCGGACTGCACGTGCCTGCGGTGCGCGCGCATGACCTCGAGCAGGGCTTCCTGCTGATCGAGGATCTGGGCGCGCAGCTCTACCTGCCGGCGCTGAACGACGACTCCGTGGACACTTTGTACGGCGATGCGATGGACGCGCTGCTGCGCATGCAGCGCGACGTGGATGCAACCGGCCTGCCGCCATACGACCACGCGTTCCTGCAACGCGAGCTGGAGATCATGCCTGAGTGGTTTCTGCAGCATCATCTTGGCCACATGCCCACCTGCGAGGAGTGGGATGTACTGGAATCGGCGTTCACCGTGCTGCTGAAGAGCGCGCTGGAACAACCATGCCGCTTCGTGCATCGCGACTACCACAGCCGCAACCTGCTGATCACCGCGCACGACAGCCCGGGCATCATCGACTTCCAGGGTGCCCTGCGCGGCCCGATCACCTACGACCTCGCCTCGTTGCTGCGTGATTGCTACATCGTGTGGGATCGGGAGCGGGTCGAAGCGTGGGCAGAAACCCATCGCCTGCGCCTGCTTGATGCGGGCTTGATCGACCTGACGGTGGGCCGCGAACGCTTTCTGCGCTGGTTCGACCTGATCGGACTGCAACGGCACGTCAAGGTACTGGGCATCTTCTGCCGGCTGTATTACCGCGACGGCAAGTCCGGCTATCTCGACGACCTGCCGCGCGTATACGACTACGTGGTAGACGTGGCCGGACGCTATCCCGAGCTGGCCGATTTCGTGTCGCTGCTGCAACGCTGCGCGGGTACGCGCGATCTGCGCCTGCCGGTGGCCGCATGAGGCACGCACTGATCTTCGCCGCCGGTCTCGGCGAACGCATGCGACCGCTGACCGATCACACACCCAAGCCGCTGCTGCCCGTGGGTGGCAAACCGTTGATCGTGTGGCATCTGGAAAAGCTGTCCGCGGCCGACGTGCGTTACGTGGTGATCAATACCTCGCACCTGGCCGAACAATTCCCCGATACGCTCGGCGATGGCTCACGCTGGGGGCTACGCATCCGCTACGCCTATGAAGGCCCGACGCCGCTGGAAACCGGCGGCGGCATGCTGAACGCATTGCCGCTGCTGGGCAGTGAGCCGTTCCTCGTGGTGAGTGGCGATGTGTGGAGCGATGCCGATTTCGCCCTGCTGCCTGCTGCGCCGCGCGGTCTCGCGCATCTGCTGTTGACAGACAACCCCGCGCATCATCAGCAAGGCGATTTCCGGCTGGACGCCCAGGGCCGATTGCACGATGACGGTGAGCCCCGGCTTACCTACAGCGGCATCGGCGTGTTCCGCCGCGAATTTCTGGCAGGCTGGGCCGACGCTGTCGGCCATGCGGCCGGCGTCGATGCCGGGCCGCCGCGATTCAAGCTGCGGCCGTTGCTGGAAAGGGCCATCTCGCAGGGAAAGATCGATGGCTCGCATCATCGCGGCGCGTGGACCGATGTCGGCACGCCGCAGCGCCTGGCCGAACTGGAGACCAGGCTGCACGGCTGAGGATCGCTCGCATCATGCGGGAAAAGCCGCCCGGGCCATATCGGGCCGTCTTCGTTTCGTGGAGTGACCCCATCTGCCCTGCGGCATCTTGAACTGGTGCCATCCATGGCACCAGCCCTGCGGGCAGCCTAGCTGCTCAAGACGGCAGTCCTGCCGTCTTGTCCCTGCTTGCAGGGGAAGAGAAGGCAGAATCGCCCGCCTGGCGGGCGATGGTTGCTTTAGGGACGGCGGGCGAGTTCGGGGTTTTCCTTGGTCACCGGCATAAGGTCCTTCTTCGACACGCCCAGCCACAGCAGGATCGGACTGGCCACGAAGATCGAGGACAGCGTGCCGACCACGATGCCGATCAGCATGGTGACGGCGAAGCCGTGCACCGCGGTGCCACCGAAGAAGAACAGCGCGCCCATGGTGATCGCGGTGAACAGCGAGGTGATGATGGTTCGCGACAAGGTATTGTTGATCGAGCGGTTGAGGATCTCCTCCGGCTCGGCCTTGCGCGCCAGTCGGAACAGCTCGCGGATGCGGTCGAACACCACCACCTTGTCGTTGATCGAGTAGCCGATCACCGCCAGCACCGAGGCCAGTACGGTCATGTCGAACTCGCGCTGCACCAGCGCCAGGATGCCCAGGGTCACCAGCACGTCATGGACTTCGGTGGCCACCGCGGCAATCGCGAAGCGGCGCTCGAAGCGGATCCACAGGTAGGCCATGATGCCGAGGATCACGAACACCGCGGCCACGGTACCGTCACTGCGCAATTCGGCGCCGACTTCCGCACTGATGAATTCGGGGTTCTTCAGCTTCGCATCGGGCCGTGAGGCCTGCAGCACCTTGGTGACGTTGGCGGCGACCCGGTCGAGGTTGACCTTGCCATCGGCATCGGCCGCAGCCGGCACGTCCTTGGTCTGCATGCGGATGGACACCTCGCGCGTACCGCCGAGGCTCTGCACCATCGCGCCCTCCAGCCCGCCCTTTTCCAGCGCTGCGCGGACATCCGAGATTTCCACTGACTGGTCGTAGTCGACCGTCATCGAGACACCACCGGTGAAATCCAGACCGTAGTTGAGGCCCTTGACCGCAATCAGGCCGATCGAAGCGATCATCAGGAAGATGGCGATCGCAATGGTGTACTTGCGCATCCCCAGGAAGTGGATGTTGCTGTCGTGATTGAAAATTTCCATGGTGATTCCTTAGACCGACAGCGTCTTGAGCTTGCGGTGGCCGTGGATCGCCGCGGTGAACGCGTGGGTCAACGTCACCGAGGTGAACAGCGAAGTCAGGATGCCGATCATCAGCGTCACGCCGAAGCCCTTGATCGCGCCGCTGCCCATCGTGGTCAATGCCAGTGCGGCGATCAGGTGGGTGACGTTGGCGTCCAGAATGGTCGACCAGGCCTTCTCGTAACCGGCGCGGATCGAGGCGTGTGGACTGGAACCGTTGCGCAATTCCTCGCGTATGCGTTCGCAGATCAGCACGTTCGCATCGATGGCCATGCCCAGGGTCAGCACGATACCCGCCACGCCGGGCATGGTCAGGGTGACGCCGATCAGCGACATCACCGCCACCAGGATCACCAGGTTGAAGAACAGCGCGATATCCGCGACCAGACCGAACAGCTTGTAGTAGATCGCTGCCGCCAGCAGTACCAGCGCCAGACCGAGCATCACTGCCATGAAGCCCTTGTCGATATTGTCCTGACCCAGGCTGGCGCCGATCACGCCCTCGGCAACGATGTCCATCGGCGCCGCCAGCGCGCCGCCCTTGAGCAGCAAGGCCAGGTCGGAAGCTTCCTTCGCGCTGCCCAGGCCGCTGGTCTGGAACTGCTTGCTGAAGGCGCCCTGGATGGTCGCGTCGTTGATCACCGTCTCGGTCACCTTCGGCACGCGCACTTCCTTGCCGTCGATCACCTTGGTCTCGTAGACCTGTTCCACGTACACCACCGCCATCGGCTTGCCGACATTGGCGTTGGTAAAGTCGCCCATCTTGCGGGCGCCGGCGGCATTCAGGGTCACGTCCACCTTCGGCGTGCCGCTGGTCTGGTCCAGACCGGACGAGGCGTCCACCAGTTGGTTGCCGGTCACGATGATCTGCTTGCTCACCAGCACCGGCCGATGGTCGCCGCGCATGTAATACAGGTTCGCATCCGGCGGGATGTTGCCGGTGCGCGCCGCTTCCACCGCACGCGCATCGCCCGGCTGGCCGATGCCGGGGCGGTACTGCAGGGTGGCCACCGCACCGATCAGTTTCTTCGCTTCGGTCGGGTCCTGCACGCCGGCCAGCTCGACCACGATGCGGCTGTCGCCCTGCTGCTGGATCAGCGGCTCGGACACGCCCAGCGCGTTGATGCGGTTGCGCAGCGTGCCCAGGTTCTGGGTGATCGCACCGCGCGCCAGCTCACGCAGCTTTTCCGGCTTGACCGTCACCTTCAGCGCGAAGCGGTCACCCGTACTGGCGCCGTCGGATACGTTGAGGTCGGTGTATTCATTGGCGATCGCGTCGGACGCGGTCTGGCGGTCGGCAGCCGAACGCAGGATCACCGAGATGCCCTGGCCATTGACCGCGCTGCGGGTGACCGACTCGTAGCGAATGTTCTTCTGCCGCAACAGACTGCGCACGTCGTCGGCGTAGCTGTTTTCCTGCTTCTCGATGACATCCTTCTGGTCGACCTGCATCAGGAAGTGCACGCCGCCCTGCAGATCCAGGCCCAGCGGCATCGAGCTGGCGCCAATCGCACCGAGCCAGTGCGGCACGTTGGACTGCAGCTTGAAGGCGATGGTGTAGCCGTCGCCCAGCAACGCCTTGATCTCGTCGGAGCCGCTCTTCTGCACGTCGGAGTTGGCGAAGGTGGCCAGCAGGTGATCGCCTTCCACGAAGACGTCGGTGACGGCGATCTTCTTCGCCTTCAGCCCCGTCTCCACCTTTTGCTGGAGGGCCGCATTGATCGGCGGCGCGTCGCGGTTCGCGGTGACCTGTACCGCCGGCACCGGCGGGAAGGCGTTTGGCAGCGCGTAGATCACGCCGAACAACATCACCAGCGCAACCAGCGCGTACTTCCAGCGAGGAAAATCACTCATGCCTTGCATCCATCAAAGCCGCGGCAGCAGGCCGCGGCGGTAGCAACAATCGGGAATGGCCACGTCGCAAGTCGCCGCCCAGGCCCCCTGGCGGCGTCCGATACTTCTTCAGACGGATTTCAGCGAGCCCTTGGGCAGCACCTGCTGCACCGAGCCCTTCTGCACCTTGACCTTGACGTTGGCCGCAATCTCGACGGTGATGAAGGTTTCGCCCACTTCGTCCACCCGCCCGGCGATGCCGCCGTTGGTGACTACTTCGTCACCCTTGGCCAGGCCCGCAATCAGCGCGCGATGCTCCTTCTGCCGCTTCGCCTGCGGACGGATCATCATGAAATACATCAGGCCGAACAGCACCACCATCATGATGATCATGGACATCCCGCCACCGGCGGGCTGCGGAGCCGCGGCCTGGGCGAGCACGGGAGAGATCGGAAAACTCATGGATTTGTCTCGCAAGTTATGGCGCCATCGAGGATTTCGACAGAACGCCTGAGAAAAGATTCCCGATTATGCCATGCACCCCCGGAGCATGCACGGCGGCGGCCGCAAGGGGTCCGAGTCACTTTCCGCGAGCGAAAAATGACCCTGACCCCTCCCCCGGGACTGTCAGGCAACCGCAGCGCCCTGGCGACGGGCGTAGAACTCCGCGACGAACGCTTCCAGCGTGCGACCGGCGATCGCCTCACGCAGGCTGGCCATCAACCGCTGGTAGTAGCGCAGGTTGTGCATGGTGGCCAGCTGGCTGCCGAGAATCTCGTTGCAGCGGTCAAGATGCCGCAGGTAAGCCCGGCTGAAGCCGTTGCTGCAGCTGTAGCAGTCGCAGCCTTCCTCGATCACGCCGGTGTCGCTGGCGTATTTGGCATTGCGGATGCGCAGGGTGCCCTCGGCGGTGAACAGGAAGCCGTTGCGCGCGTTGCGGGTCGGCATGACGCAATCGAACATGTCGATGCCGCGACGTACCGCCTCGACGATGTCCTCCGGCCGGCCCACGCCCATCAGGTAACGCGGCTTGTCAGCCGGCAGCAGCGGCACGGTGAAGTCCAGCGCGTGATTGCGCTCGGCCTCCGGCTCGCCCACCGCCAGGCCGCCGACCGCGTAGCCGTCGAAGCCGATGTCGATCAGCCCCGCGGCAGAGCGCCGGCGCAGATCCTCGTAGACACTGCCCTGCACGATGCCGAACAACGAGTTGGGCGGCTTTGAATCGGCGCGTTGCAGCTCGTCGAAGGCCTGGCGCGAGCGTGCGGCCCAGCGCAGCGACAGCTCCATCGAATCCGACGCCACCTTCTCGCTGGCCGGATACGGCGTGCACTCGTCGAAGATCATCGCGATATCCGAATCCAGCGTCTTCTGGATCTGCATCGACACTTCAGGCGACAGGAACACCTTGGAGCCGTCCACCGGCGAGGCGAAAGTCACGCCCCCCTCGGTGATCTTGCGCTTGTGCGCCAGCGAGAACACCTGGAAACCACCGGAGTCGGTGAGGATCGGCTTGTCCCAGCCGATGAACTTGTGCAGCCCGCCGAACTTCCCGACGATCTCCAGCCCCGGCCGCAGGAACAGGTGGAAGGTGTTGCCCAGGATGATCTCGGCGCCGGTGTCGATCACATCACGCGGCGTCATCGCCTTGACCGAGCCGTAGGTGCCCACCGGCATGAACGCCGGCGTCTCGATGCTGCCGCGGGCGAAGGTGAGGCGGCCGCGACGGGCAGCGCCATCGGTAGCGGAGAGAGCGAAAGTCATGGAGGTCATCCGGTCAAGTTTACCCGGACGCCAAACGTTCGGCTCGGCCAAGGCAACCGGGCCCGGCTGGATGGCCCAGGCCAGACGACTCAGCGCGGCCGCTTCATCGAGAAGCGATCACGGGTGGTGGCGTACAGGCTGCCACCGAGTCGGCCGACCAGATCGAGCCTGGCCGGATCAACATGACGATCGTCCGCCATCACTGCGTCGTCGATGTGCCCGAGCAGTACCCTCGCGAAGATCAGGAACTGGCGCGGATGTTCAGCCGGGTACGGCTTGATCTCGGCCAGCTTGCATTCAAAGGCCACCGCCGCATCGGCAATCCGCGGCGGCTTGACCCGGCTGCCGGGCACAGTCGCAATCCCGGCCAGCTCGAACTCGCTCTGGTCATGCGCCAGCGTGGCCGATGTGGCGTTCATCGTCTCGGCCGCCGCGCGGCTGACCAGGTGAATAACCAGTTCGCCGGTTTCACGTACGTTGCGAACCGTGTCCTTGACCCGGTCGCCGGCGTGCAGCCCGACGTTGACCATCAAGGTGGCCGGGTCATCGCAGATCACCTGGAAGAAGCTGAAGGGCGCCAGATTGGCGATGCCGGTGGCGGACATCGTCGAGACCCACGCAATCGGCCGCGGCGTCACGGTGGAAGACAGCCATCGATAGGATTCGGCGGCATCGAGCCCGGTGAAATCCAGTTGCATGGAAGTCTCTATGCGCCGCTGGGGAGAATCAGCATGGCATCCCCGTAGGAGAAGAAGCGGTAACCCTGCGCCACCGCGTGCCGGTAACCGTCGAGGATGAACTCCCGCCCCGCCAGCGCCGACACCAGCATCAACAGGGTCGATTGCGGCAGGTGGAAGTTGGTCAGCAGGCCGTCGATGCTGCTGAAGCGGTAGCCGGGGAAGATGAAAATCTGCGTTTCGCCGGCGAACGGATGCAGTTCGCCATCCTTGCTGGCACTCTCCAGTGCGCGCACCACGGTGGTGCCCACCGCGATCACCCGTCCGCCATTGGCGCGGGTGCGGCGGATCTGCCCGATCAGATGGGCGCCGACGTTGAGCCACTCACGATGCATGTGGTGATCTTCGAGATTGGCCGCGCGCACCGGCTGGAAAGTACCGGCACCGACGTGCAAGGTGACGTAGCCGAAATCGATGCCGCGTTCGCGCAGCCGGGCCAGGGTTGCCTCGTCGAAATGCAGCCCGGCGGTCGGTGCCGCCACCGCGCCGGGTTCGCGCGCGAAGACGGTCTGGTAGCGCTCCATGTCGCTGGCATCGGCGTGCCGCTCGATATACGGCGGCAACGGCATTTCGCCCAGTTTCAGCAGCAATTTCTCCAGCGGCTCCGGCGCTTCGAAGCGCAGCCGGAAGAAGCCTTCGTCGCGTCCCAGCACCAGCGCATGACTGCCGTCAGCCAGTTCGATGCGGCCGCCCTCTTTCGGCTTCTTGCTGACACCCAGTTGCACGACGGCCTCATGCGCGCCGGTGACCCGTTCGATCAGGATCTCCACCGCACCGCCGGTGTCCTTGCGTCCGTACAGCCGCGCCGGCAGCACGCGGGTGTCATTGAACACCAGCAGGTCGCCAGGGCGCAGGAAGTCGGGCAGCTCGCGGAACATGCGGTCCTGCCGCGTCCGTGCGGCCACGTCGAGCAGCAGCATGCGACTGGCCGAGCGCTCGGCCAGCGGCGCCTGCGCGATCAGCTCGGGCGGCAGTTCAAAATCGAAATCGGACTTCTTCAAGGGAGACTCGCGCAACGCCCGCCCGCAGCGGGCAACGCAGCATTATCCCGCAGCTGGCGCTGCAGGGCACGCCCATGAAAAAGCGCCGCCCCTTGCGGAGCGGCGCCCAGTGACACGAGCCGACGAAGGTTTTCCGTTCAGCCCTTGACGCACACCACCTGACGCAACGTATGCACCACCTCGACCAGATCGGTCTGCGCGGCCATCACCGCGTCGATCGACTTGTACGCGGCCGGCGATTCGTCGATCACCGCCGCGTCCTTGCGGCACTCGACGTGGGCGGTAGCCTCGCGGTGCTGGGCCAGCGTGATCTGCTGGCGCGCCGCGGTACGGCTCATCACGCGGCCGGCACCGTGGCTGCAGCTGTGGAAGCTGTCCGGGTTGCCCTTGCCACGCACGATGTAGCTGCACGTGCCCATGCTGCCCGGGATGATGCCCAGCTCGCCCTCGCGTGCACTGACCGCGCCCTTGCGGGTGACCAGCAGTTCCTCGTCGGCGTGCATCTCCTTCTGCACGTAGTTGTGATGGCAGTTCACCGCCAGCTTCTCCAGCTGGAACTTCGGCAAGCGATGGCGCATTTCGGCCAGCACCCGCGCCATCATCGCCTCGCGGTTGGCGCGGGCGTAGTCCTGCGCCCAGGACACCGCCTCCACGTAGTCGCCGAACAGCGGCTCGCCTTCCATGAAGAAGGCCAGATCCTTGTCCGGCAGCTGGAAGCCCAACACGCGCTGCGCCAGCTCCTCGCGGGCCCGTTCGATGAAGTAGCTGCCGATCAGGTTGCCGGTACCGCGCGAACCGGAGTGCAACATCACCCACACGGCATCGGATTCATCCAGGCAGACCTCGATGAAATGGTTGCCGCCGCCGAGCGTGCCGATCTGCCGCTCCAGCTTGTCGGTGCGGATCTTGCGATGCTTTGCCTTGATCACGTCCAGCCGGGCGACCAGGCCGGATTCAGCCAGTTGCGCGGCGATGCCATCCGGCAGCTTGTGGTGCTCACCGCCCCGCCCGTTGCCGACCGGTACGCCACGCTCGATGCTCGAACGCAGCTGCGCCAGGTTGTCCGGCAGGTCGTTCGCGCGCAGCGTGGTGCGCACTGCGGCCATGCCACAGCCGATATCGACGCCGACCGCAGCCGGGATGATCGCGCCGCGCGTGGGCACCACCGAACCGACGGTAGCGCCCTTGCCCAGATGCACGTCCGGCATCACCGCGACCCACGGACCGACGAAAGGCAACGCGGCGATGTTGCGCAGCTGCTGCTTCGCGGATTCTTCCAGCGGCACGCCGTGCACCCAGCCCTTGATCGGCGTGGTGCTGCCTTCGGCATGCAGCCATTCGTAGTTTGAGGTACTCATCTTCCTTCCTTGCCTTGGGATCGTGGCGACCGCTTCCGTGCGCTCGCCACGAGGTTACTGCTTCAGGCTGACCAACTGGTTCAGCACGCCGTCCAGGCCGCCGAACACGGTCAGCTTGTCGATCTTCTCGGTGACCTTCTCCAGCGCCTCCAGCTCCTTCAGGCGCATCAGCGTCGGGCTCTCCTCGATCAGCCGCGCGGTGTTGAGCAGCGAACGCGTGGCGTTCGCCTCCTCGCGCCGGCGGATCACGTTGGCCTGGGCCGCCTTCTCCGCCTGCACCACGCTGTTGAGGATGTCCTTCATCTCGCCCGGCAGGATCACGTCCTTCACGCCGACCCCGAGTACTTCCAGCCCCAGCTCGCTGACCCGGCCACGCACGTAGGCAAAGATGTCCGCATCCAGCGAGGCCTTGTCACCGAGCAGCTCGTCCAGCGTCTTGCCGGACACCGCCTTGCGCAGGCCGTACTGCAGCTCGCGATAGAGGTAGTCGCCGTACTTGGCCACCTTGGTACGTGCGGCGACCGGATCGGTCACTCGCAGGCTGGCGGCCAGGTTGACGCGCAGGCTCACCTTGTCGCGGGTCAGCAGTTCCTGACCCGACACCTCCAGCGACTGCACGCGCAGTTCGATCACCTCGGCCGCCACGTTCTTCTGGAAATTCCAGAACGCCCAGGCACCCGGCGCCAGCGTACGCACCAGCTTGCTGTCGACAAACAACAGACCCGCCGACTCCACCGGCACGTCCACCGTCACCGCGACCTTGCCAAGCACGCCAAGCTGGCGCAGACGGCTGGCCACACGCGCATCGATTTCCGGCGTGTCGGCCAGCGACACCGCCTGCACCTCGACCGGCACCAGGCCTTTCCAGTACAGCTTGCGGGTACCCGGCGCGAGCACGTCTTCCAGCTTGCCGTTCTTCAGCACCAGACCGACCTGCTGCGTGCCGATGTCGGCCACGCCGAAGCACTCGGCCAGCTCTCCGCTCATCTGCGCCATCAGCACCTCGGCATCCGCGCCGACGTACTCCGGCTTTGCCAGGTTGTGCACGCTGACGGCCACGCGGCCACGCGGGTCAAAGTAGCGGTACACGCCCGCCGGCAAGACCCGCTGGAACCGATGGTTGCGATACAGCAAGCCGCGCTCGCCGTCGCCGATCACGACCTGCTTGATCCAGAACATGGTGACACTCCTTTATTATCCTTGTTTTTGATCCTTCGATTAATACGGATGCACCGCCGGATCATTACGGTGCTCTTCGTCCATTCAGATAATCGGGCCGCAGAAGGTCCTCCCTCGCGGGATAATCAACGCGATGGAAATACCATGCGTCGATTCAAACAAATAAGGCGGAAACGCCTCTTGACGATAATGGGGCGAAGCCAGCGCGCCATTCAGGGGAATCGAATATTTCGCTGAATACTCGCACTGTTCCGCAAAGCATTCCTCTCGACATCCGATCGCCCGATCTCGGGACGCAGGCCCGGCCCCGCCATCGCTGCCCTGCGTGACAGACCGCCTTCCTGGCTTGCATGTCGCGCACTGCACGAGGCGTTTCCTGGTCGGAACTTTCGTTCCTGGTACACATGTGGAGCGGGATTCGAACCCGCGACACTCGGATTGACAGTCCGATGCTCTACCCATCTGAGCTATCCAGTGGCTGACGTGCCGGATTCGAACCGGCGACCTGCAGGCGCGAGCCTGCTGCTCTACCGCTGAGCCAACGTCATCGTGGTGGAACACCGCCTTGCAGGCCCCGGCATACGCTGCCGGCAAAGCCGCGCGCACCGGATGGGGCTTGAGCCCATGCCGCTGGGGCCTGTTGGTTCGATGCTCCTGATTGCCGGCTGCTGCCAACCGGCAATAGGTGTGGGCATTGATGCCCGATCTGTGGGTACCCGTTTCCCGCACAGCCCGCGCCGAAGCATCGGGACGCAGCGCACATGCGCCGGTCGCAGCCGCGCCCCTGCTTCGGTTGCGAACAAACGGATGCTTCAGGGCGAAACGAATTCCGCAAAAGTGGCTCGATACATGGACGTCCCTTGCAAACGCCAAAAACAAAACGCCCCCGGGTATGGCGACCCGAGGGCGTTCGCGTTGCCTCGGGAGATCGGGGTGACCGATCTCCACGAAGGGATCAGTCGATTATGGGAACAACGCCTGCCAGGTCGTGCCTTTCAGCGCGCATGAACAGGCCAGCATCGCGACCTTTGCGCGATGCATATGGCTTGTTCAAGCTGGCGGGGCAGAGAGACATGGAAAGTTTCTTCATCGGATTATCGCCGGGATGGCGAAGGACGCGAACAATACGCGCATTGATTATCTGGTGCAAGCATTTTATTCAATATCCGGAAGGTTCTTATAACCAGCCTTTTTGTCGCGCCAGCCGGAACGCCTCGATCCGGTTCGCCACGCCCAGTTTGCCGATCGCCTCGGAAAGGTAATTGCGCACCGTGCCGTGCGACAGATTCAATTGCGTGGCGATATCACCGGCGGATTGCCCTTCGCCGGCCAGCCGCAATATCTGGCGCTCGCGGTCGTTCAGCGGATCGGCTTCGGACCAGGCTTCCAGTGCCAGCTGCGGATCGATCGCACGGCCGCCACGATGCACGGTACGCAGTGCCTCGGCGAGATTCTCGGCGGGCGCGTCCTTCAACAGGTAACCGGACACGCCTGCATCGAGTGCGCGACGCAGGAAGCCGGGCCGCGCGAAGGTGGTGACGATGACCACCTTGATCGGCAATTCCTGCCGCTGGATGCGCTGCGCCAGTTCCAGCCCGGTCAGCCCGGGCATCTCGATGTCGGTGACCAGCACGTCGGGCTTCAACCGCTGCAGTTCGCGCCAGGCGATCTCGCCATCGGCGGCCGAGCCGAGCACCTCGATGTCGGATTCCAGATTCAGCAGTGCCGACAGCGCACCGCGCACCATGGCCTGATCTTCGGCCAGCAAGACGCGAATCATGTGATTACCTGTCTGTGGAAAGAGAATGCCGACGCGCGAGCCGCAGCGCCCGATCAGGCGGCAGGATACCCGGGTGTGGTCCGCGCCGGCGATGCGCCTGCCGCCGGTGCGCGCAATGGCTCGACCAGGCGCAGCACCGGTACCGGCACCCCCACGCGCAGCTGCGTGCCACCGCCGGGCGGCGATTCCACAGCCAGGCTGCCGCCCAGGGCGCGTACACGCTCGCGCATTCCGCTCATGCCATTGCCATCGGTGGCGATGCCGCCGCGGCCGTTGTCGCTGATCCGCATGCAGACGGTGGCGTGCTCGCGGCGCAGTTCAATCTGCACGCAAGTGGCCGCAGCATGCCGCGCGATATTGGTCACCGCCTCGCGCAACACCAGCGAGAGGCCGCGCTCGATCTCGGCCGGCATGTCGATCGCCGCGGCGTTGTATTCCAGGTGCACACGCGACGATTCCAGCAGCAATCGGGCGGAGGCGAGTTCGGCCGCCAGATCGGTGGCGCGGATGCCGGTGACCGCACTGCGCACTTCGGCCAGCGCGTGGCGGGCGACCTTCTCCGCTTCCTCCACTTCGCGCTTCGCCGCCTCTACATCGCGATCGAACAATTTGCGCGACAGTTCCAGCTTCAACGTGATCAGCGACAGCGTATGGCCCAGCAGATCGTGCAGGTCGCGACCGATCCGCTCGCGCTCCGCGGTGGCGGCGAGCCGGCGTACTTCGTCATGGGAAAGGCTGAGCGCCGCATCCTTTTCATGGTGGAGTTGCTCGACGGTGACGATGATGCAGATCACGAATACGGTGACCGGCATGATCACCAGCAAGACACTCGGGTAACCGATCCACCACGCCACCCCCACATAGATCGCGTTGAGCGCCAGGACCTGGAGCACATAACTCCGGAACTGGCGCAGGTCGCAGTGACTGAGCATCACGCAGGCGTAGACGAAATAGCTGAGCCCGCTGGGATACCAGCGCATCAGCGCGAAGCACAACGCTGCCATCGCCCATGCGTAGAAATGGGCGGTCCGGCGCGAGGCCAGCTGGACCCTGGCGAACAACAGCAGGAACAGCGGATACGAGGCCAGCGTGAACAGCAGCCAGGTCATGGTGTAGCCGCGCAAGCCATGGTCGAACATCGGCGTGATGAAAATCCACAGCGACCACAGCAGGTGCACGCTGTCGGCCCAGGGCGACTTGCCGCGTCGCAAGTCGTCGGCGGCGGCGGAATCCGGCGCCGGAACAAACCATCGGGCGATCAGCGCAGGGATCATGGCGTGGCGTTTCGCGGCAGGTGCGGAATGCAGTGCATGCTACTTCAACCGTACCGGCGCAGACGTCGCGCCGCCAGCAGCAGGAATCCCGCGGCAAAGCCGACCAGCACCAGCACGTGCGACAGCAGCGGCCCCTGGTTCAGACCTACTGCCGCCTGGGTCAGCTGATTGAGGTGATAGCTGGGCCAGATCGGGGCAAGCTGCCGCAGCACTCCCGGCAGCATCGACAGCGGCAACCACAGGCCCGACAGGAAGGACATCGGCAGATAGACCAGGTTGAGCAAGCCGGGCGCGCCCTGCCCCTTGATCAGGGTACCGACGTACATGCCCAGCGCACAGAACGGCAACACGCCGAACATGCCGGTGAGCAACAAGGCCAGCATCTGGCCCCAGGTCAACACGACGTGGGCCAGGAACACCCCGATCAACAAGAGCAGCACGGTTACCACGGTGGCCGCGATCATCGCCATCACCATCTTGCCCAGCAGATACGCGCCAGGCGGCATCGGCAACGCCCGCTTGAGGGTGAGCAGGCCGCCATCGCGCTCGATCGCCAGCGAGACGCCGAAGCCGAACAACCCCGGCCCCATGATGCCGAACGCGCTGTAACTGGCCAGCAGATAGCGCGCGGCATCTGCGTTGCCGTGATTGATGATCACCCCGAACATCAGGTAGAACACCGTCGAGAACAAGGTCATCGGCAGGATGAAACCGGGCGAGCGCAGGTAGCGCAGGCATTCGCTGCGCATCTCGGCAAGATAGGCGCCCGCCACGCGCCGCGCCGACATCGGGGCGCCGGAGAATGTCTGCTGGATCGGCATTGCGGTATTCACGTCAGGCCACCTCGCGCTGCGTTGGTGCGGAGGCCTCATCGGCCTCACGGGTAAGTTCGGTAAATGCCTCGGCCAGTCCGGCGCGCTGCACTTCCAGTTCGCTCAGCTGCGGGTCGGCAGCGAGCAGCCGCCGCACGACCATCTCCGCCTCCGCGGTGGTCACGTGCAGGCGGCCTTGCCGCAGCTGGGCGTCGCTCACCGACGGCCAGCCACCGACCACCAGGCTATCCACCGAGCTGATGCAGCGGATGCGCTTGAGCGCCACCCTGGCGCGCAAGGCGTCGACCGTACTCTCGTGGATCACCCGGCCATGCGCCATCACGCAGACCCGGTCGGCCAGCGCCTCGGCCTCTTCCAGATAGTGCGTGGTGAGCAGCACCGCGCAGCCTTCGCCGATGAGCCGACGGATCGTCGTCCACAGCTGCTGGCGCGCCTCGATGTCCATCCCCACGGTCGGTTCGTCGAGGAACAGCAGTTCGGGGCGACCGCACAGCGCCAGGGCGAACTGCACGCGTCGCTGCTGGCCGCCGGAAAGCTTCGCGTAAGGGCGCTTCAGCAGGTCGCTCACGCGGGCCAGTTCGGCCGACTCCTGCAGCGAACGCGGGTTCGGGTAATAGCTGGCGGTCAGCCGCAACAACTCGCCCACGCGCAGCGTCGGCGGCAACTCGGCGTGCTGCAGCATCACCCCGATCCGCCGACGCGGCTCGATCGCCTGCGGGTCGGCGCCAAACAGCTGCACGCTGCCTGCATCGGCGCGGATCAACCCCAGCAGCAGGGCGATCGCGGTGGTCTTGCCCGCGCCGTTGGGTCCGAGCAGAGCCAGCAATTCGCCCGGGCGAACCTCCAGATCGGCACCGTCCAGCGCGGTGAGTGGTCCATAACGTTTGACGGCGCCGGCGAGGCGGGCAATCGGTGGGTTGGCATGCGGCATGGGAAATCCTCCAGTGGCAGTCATGCTGCGCCTGGCCCGAACGGGATGGCAGTCGCTCCCGTCAGCCATCCCGGATGACAGCCGTCACCCGGCCCCGGGGGTTACGGCGGTTGACGGGCCAAGGTATCCTGTGAGGGATAGGATCGCCCTGAAAGACCCTTTGCGGCGGCCCCAAGCGACTGAAATCATTGGAGAGACGCGCGACAAGCCGCGTTTCTCGTCACGCATTCACCAATCCGCCATGCGGCCCAGGTTGCCGCCCGGCAGAGCTACGGAGGATTCATCATGGGTGTGCTCAACCAGCTGCGCGAACTGCGCGATTTCGGCGGCAAGCCGCGCACGATCGGTCTGGACGATGCCAGCATCGAGCGCATGGCAGCGAATGACCCGCTGCTGGTCAAGGCGATCGGCGAGGCCGTCGTCCGCCACCACGAGTTGCGCGCCGAGCTGGGAGACTTCCTCAAGCTCGATGAAAGCGAGCAGCTGGCCCAGGCACAGGCCGGCTTCGTCAATTTCTATCCCGACGACGCGATCAACCCCTACTTGCCGGCCGCCGCCCGCGGCCCCTGGATCGTCACGCTGAAAGGCGCGGTGGTGCACGACAACGGCGGCTACGGCATGCTCGGCTTCGGTCACAACGACGCGGCAATCCTGGCGGCGCTCGGTCGCCCGCAGGTGATGGCCAACGTGATGTCACCCAGCGTGGCGCAGTTGCGCTTCACCGCGGCGTTGAACAAGGAACTGGGCCGCAGCCGCGGTGGCAGCCCGTACAAGCGCTACATGTGCCTCAATTCAGGCTCCGAATCGGTCACCTTGGCCTGTCGCATTGCCGACGTCAACGCCAAGACGATGACCGACGAAGGCGGTCGTTACGCCGGCCGCACGATCAAGCGCCTGGCGGTGAAGGGGGCGTTCCACGGCCGCACCGAGAAGCCCGCGCTGTATTCCGATTCCAGCCGCAAGGCCTACCAGCAGAACCTGGCCAGCTACCGCCACGAAAACAGCGTGATCACCGTGGCTCCGTATGACGTGGCCCAGCTTGAGGCCGCCTTTGCCGATGCCGACAAGCACGGCTGGTTCATCGAGGCGATGTTCCTGGAGCCGGTGATGGGCGAAGGCGACCCCGGTCGCGCGGTCACCGCCGAGTTCTACAAGGCGGCGCGCGAGCTGACCCAGGCACACGGCAGCCTGCTGCTGATCGACTCGATCCAGGCCGGCCTGCGCGCGCACGGCGTGCTGTCGTTCGTCGACTATCCCGGCTTCGAGCACCTGCCGCCGCCGGACATGGAGACTTTCTCCAAGGCGCTCAACGCCGGACAGTATCCGCTGTCGGTGCTGGCCGTCAGCGAACACACCGCCGCGCTGTATCGCAAGGGCATCTACGGCAACACGATGACCGCCAACCCGCGCGCGCTGGACGTGGCGCTGGCCACACTGGGCGAGCTGACCGACGAAGTACGCAGCAACATCCGCGAGCGCGGCCGCGAATTCGTCGACAAGCTCACTGCGCTGAAGAACGAGCTGGGCGGCCTGATCACCAAGGTGCAGGGCACCGGCCTGCTGTTTTCCTGCGAACTGGCGCCCCAGTACAAGTGCTACGGCGCCGGCTCCACCGAGGAATACATGCGCGAACACGGCATCGGCGTGATCCACGGCGGCACCAACTCGCTGCGCTTCACCCCGCACTTCAAGGTCACCAGTGCCGAGATCGACCTGATCGTGGCGCACGTGCGCAAGGCACTGCTCGAAGGACCTCGCAAGGCCGAGGCCGAAGCCGCCTGATCCCGACTTTCATTTGAGCCCCGAGGCCGCGCTGGCCCATCCGGCGCGGCCTCGCCACTTTCGCGGGCTGGTGCAGCCATCCGCCCACGCGCGCGCCAGCCAGGCACGACGAGGCGCTGCGGCTGAATACTTCATGCACGCAAGATCTTGCCTGCAGACGCGAGGGAGCTTCCCTGCATAGACTGATCCGGCCGGCAGCAGCCGGTTACCCAGGGAGGACTCAACGATGTCGATGTCACTACGTCTGCTTGCGATCAGTGCCGCCTTCGCCTTTGCCGGCGCCACCCTCGCCGCCACGCCGCAAGCCAGTACCGCTGCGCCAGCCAAGCCACGCACCGCGCAGCAGCAGCGCATGGCGGACTGCAACAAGCAGGCTACCGGCAAGAAAGGCGACGAACGCAAGGCCTTCATGAGCTCCTGCCTGAAGGGTCAGGGCACGGCGGCCGCGCCTTCGGCCAAGGCCGCCCAGCAGGAAAAAATGAAGACCTGCAACGCCGACGCCAAGACCAAGGCGCTCAAGGGTGCCGAACGCAAGGCGTTCATGAGTACCTGCCTGAAAGGCGGCGATACCGCACCCGCCATGCATTGAGGCACATCGGCCGCTGCCCACGCAGGCTGTGCGTGCGTGGGCAGCGGAGCTTCGCTAAGCTCACTGACTGTCGCCGCGGCGCCGCCATTGAAGTCAGTTGCCCCATGAAGATCGTCGAAGTCCGCCACCCGCTGATCCAGCACAAGCTGGGCCTGATGCGTCGAGCCGGCATCAGCACCAAGGAATTCCGCGAGCTGGCCTCCGAGGTCGCCGCACTGCTCACCTACGAGGCCACCAAGGACCTGGAAACTGTCGAGGAAGAGATCGAGGGCTGGGCCGGGCCCATGCAGGTACAGCGGATCAAGGGCCGCAAGATCACCATCGTGCCGATCCTGCGCGCGGGCCTGGGCATGCTGCCGGGCGTGCTGGACATGATCCCGGCCGCCAAGGTCAGCGTGGTCGGCCTGCAACGGGACGAGCAGACCCTGAAGCCCGTCACCTATTACGAGAAGCTCACTGGCCGCATGGACGAGCGCATCGCCCTGATCGTCGACCCGATGCTGGCCACCGCCGGCACCCTGGTCGCCACCGTCGACATGCTCAAGGCCGCCGGCTGCAAACGCATCAAGGGGCTGTTCCTGGTCGCCGCACCCGAGGGACTGGAACGCATCACCGCGAAGCATCCGGATATCGAAATCTATACCGCGTCGATCGACCAGCGCCTCAACGAGTACGGCTACATCCTGCCAGGCCTCGGTGACGCCGGCGACAAGATCTTCGGGACCAAGCAGTTGCCGGCGAACGACTGAGATCAGGCCACCGGTTTGGCGAGTTCACCGGCCGAATCGATCGGTCGCCTCCAGCAACTGATGCAGGATGCCCGGCTCGAACGCGGAATGGCCAGCGTCCTGCACGATGCGCAGCTCGGCCTCGGGCCAGGCCCGATGCAGGTCCCATGCGCTGCGCAGGGGACAGACCACGTCGTAGCGGCCCTGCACGATCACCGCGGGAATGTTGCGGATGCGATCGATATTGCGCAGCAGCTGATCATCGTGCTCGAAGAAGCCTCCATTGACGAAGTAGTGGCATTCGATCCGCGCGAACGCCAGCGCAAACTCGTCTTCGCCGCTGGATTCGATGTGCGACTTGTCCTGCCACAGGAAGCTGGTGGCACCCTCCCATACCGACCAGGCGCGTGCCGCGGCGGTGCGGATCGACGCATCTTCGCTGGTCAGCCGACGATGGTACGCGCTCATCAGGTCGCCGCGCTCGACCTCGGGGATCGCCTCCAGGTAAGTCTCCCAGGCATCGGGATACAAGGCATCGCAACCCTTCTGGTAGAACCACTCCAGTTCGGCGCGACGCAGCATGAAGATGCCGCGCAGGACCAGCTCGGTCACCTTGTCCGGATGCGTCTGCGCGTAGGCCAGCGCCAGCGTCGAACCCCACGAACCGCCGAACACCTGCCAGCGGTCGATGGCCAGGTGCTGACGCAGGCGTTCGATGTCGGCCACCAGGTCCCAGGTGGTGTTGTCGGTGAGTTCCGCGTGCGGTGTGGACTTGCCACAGCCGCGCTGGTCGAACAGCACGATGCGGTAGATCGCCGGATCGAAGAAGCGCCGGCATTTCGGGTTGGTGCCACCGCCCGGGCCGCCATGCAGGAATACGGCCGGCTTGCCGTTCGGGTTGCCGCTTTGCTCGTAATACAGCGTATGCAGCGGCGACACCTGGAGCATGCCGCTGTCGAACGGTTCGATTTCGGGGTACAGCGAACGCAGCGGCGACGACGGCATGACAGCTCCTCATGAGCAACGAACAAGCCCTGAAGACTAGCACGCACGCCGCTTGCCGGGCCTTCAGGGGTCCGTGAAGAGCTTGCCGGGATTGAGGATGCCGCGCGGGTCGAACACCTTGCGCACGCCCCGCATCAAGGCAATTTCCGCCGCGCTGCGGGTGCTTTCCAGGTACGCGCGCTTGACCAGGCCGATGCCGTGCTCGGCGGAAATGCTGCCACCGTGGCAATGCAGGGTCGACGCGAGCATGCGGGTCACCTTCTCGCACTGGACGATGAAGGCGTGCTCGTCCAGCGCGTCCGGCCGCAGCACGTTGATATGCAGGTTGCCGTCGCCAATGTGGCCGAACCAGATCACCTCGATGCCGGGGTACTCGCTCGCCAGCAGGGCCTGCATTTCGCACAGGAATGCCGGCACCGCGCTGATCCGCACCGACACGTCATTCTTGTACGGCTGGCGCGGCGCCAGGCTCTCGGTGATGCCTTCGCGCAGACGCCACAATGCCGCTGCCTGCGCCTCGCTCTGCGCGATCACGCCGTCGCTGACCCAACCCTGTTCCAGTGCGTGCTCGAATGCACCCAGCGCGGCTTCGCGCTGCGGCTCGTCGCTCGCATCGAACTCGGTGACCACGTAATACGGGTGATCACCATCGATCGCCCGCTGCGCTCCGTGGGCCAGCACGTGCTGCAGCGCCTGATCGGTGAAGAACTCGAACGCCTGCAAGGACACCCGCGCGCGGAACAGCGCGAACACTTCCATCAGCGCATCCATGTCCGGCAGCGCCAGCAGCATCACCTGGGATGCGGGCGCAGGATCGGTCAATTTCAGCGTCGCCTCGACCACGATGCCCAGGGTTCCTTCCGAACCGATCATCAACTGGCGGAAGTCGTAGCCGCTGGAGTTCTTGATCAGGCCGCGGTTGAGCTCGAGCAGCTCGCCGCTGCCAGCCACCACTTTCAGCCCGGCGACCCACTCCCGCGTGTTGCCATACCGGATCACCCGGATACCGCCGGCGTTGGTGGCGATGTTGCCGCCGATCGAGCACGAGCCGCGGGCGGCGAAGTCGACCGGGTACAACAGGCCATGTGCGCGAGCTGCGTCCTGCACCTGCTGCAGGATCATCCCCGCCTGCACGGTGAGGGTGCGATCGACCGGGTTGAAATCGAGCACCCGGTTCATCCGCTCAAGGCTAAGCACCAGTTCGCCGCTGGCCGCCACCGCACCGCCCGAAAGGCCGGTACGGCCGCCCGAAGGCACGACCGCCACGCCGTGCTCATTCGCCCAGCGCACGATCGCCTGCACCTCCTCGACCGTGGCCGGCAAGGCAATCGCCAGCGGTGCCGGCGTCCAGCGGCGGGTCCAGTCGCGCCCGTAATGTTCGAGATCGCCGGCAGCCGTGAGCAGGCGCAGATCGGGCAGACGAACGGACAGGTCGGCGAGGCGGGGGTCGGACATGCAAGGCTCCAAGTGTTCGCACAGACTGCCAGCCGCACCCTGCCGAGTCCAGTGTTGCAGTGCCGCAAATCCTCACCTACTCTGGTCGGGCCAGCCTCTCCCTCAACTACGGAACGACCCATGCAGACTTCCTACCCGCGCCAGGACATCAAGGTATTGCTGCTGGAGGGAGTGAGCGCCAGCGCGGTCGATGTGTTCCACCGGGCCGGCTACAGCCATGTCGAACTGCATGCGAAGTCGCTGCCGGAGGACGAGCTCATCCAGCGCATCAGTGATGCGCACATCGTCGGCATCCGCTCACGCACCCAGCTCACCAGCGAAGTGCTGGGCCACGCCAAGCGGCTGATCGCCGTGGGCTGCTTCTGCATCGGCACCAACCAGGTGGATCTGGGCGCGGCGCGCAAATCGGGCGTGCCGGTGTTCAACGCGCCCTACTCCAATACCCGCAGCGTGGCCGAACTGGTGATCGCCGAGGCGATCATGCTGCTGCGTGGCATTCCGCAGAAGAACGCGCAATGCCATCGCGGTGGCTGGTCCAAGTCGGCCAGCGGCAGCTACGAAACACGCGACAAGGTGCTCGGCATCGTCGGTTACGGCCACATCGGCACCCAGGTCGGCGTACTGGCCGAAAGCCTCGGCATGCGGGTGATCTTCCACGACATCGAAAGCAAGCTGTCGCTGGGCAATGCCCGCGCCGTAGCGAGCCTCGACGAACTGCTGGAGCGCTCCGACGTCGTCACCTTGCACGTGCCGGAAACCCCAGCCACGCAATTGATGATACGTCACGAGCAACTGGCGAAGATGCGCGCCGGCACGATGCTGATCAACGCCTCGCGCGGCAGCGTGGTGGACATCGAGGCGCTGGCCGCGCTGCTGCGCAATGGTCACCTCGCGGGCGCCGCGGTGGACGTGTTCCCGGCCGAACCGAAAGGCAACGACGATCCGTTCGTCTCGCCACTGGTCGGCATGGACAACGTCATCCTGACCCCGCACATCGGCGGCAGCACGCTGGAGGCGCAGGACAATATCGGCATCGAGGTGGCCAGCAAGCTGGTGCGTTACAGCGACAACGGCTCCACCCTGTCTGCGGTGAACTTCCCCGAGGTCACCCTGCCCGAACACCCGCACAGCCGCCGCCTGCTGCACATCCACCGCAACGTGCCGGGCACGCTGTCGCGCATCAACGAACTGTTTTCCGCCGGCAACATCAATATCGACGCGCAGTTCCTGCAGACCGACAGCGAAGTGGGTTACGTGGTGATCGATGTCAGCGCCGACGAGGCCCAGGCGGACGAGCTGAAGACGCAGCTGGCAGCGATTCCCGGAACCTTGCGCAGCCGCGTGCTGTATTGAGGCCGGGATTCGGGAGTCGGAACTGGGCATTCGGAAGAGCTGAGTTGCGGCTTCGCTATTGCTCTTCCGAATCCCCAATCCCGAATGCCAGATCCCGACATGAAAAAAGCGCCCGAGGGGCGCTTTTTTCATGTCCATGCCGAATTGGTCGGGGCGGCCGGATTTGAACCGACGACCCTCTGCCCCCCAGGCAGATGCGCTACCAGGCTGCGCTACGCCCCGACGAAACAGCAAACGACGATTCTAGCAGCTTGTGGCGTGCTGCCGGAAGCGGGAATTTCGCTTCAGCGACGCAAAAGCGTCAGTACTTCTTCCAGTTCCATCCGCACCTGGCGCACGATCTGGTGCGACATGCTCGCTTCCATGCGCGCCTGCGGGCCTTCCAGCCGTGCACGCGCGCCGGTGATGGTGAAACCCTCGTCGTAAAGCAGCGAGCGGATCTGGCGGATCATCAGTACGTCGTGCCGCTGGTAATAGCGACGGTTGCCACGACGCTTGACCGGATTGAGCGCGGGAAACTCCTGCTCCCAGTAGCGCAGCACATGGGGTTTCACACCGCACAACTCGCCTACCTCACCAATGGTGAAGTAGCGCTTGGCCGGGATGGCAGGCAGTTCGGTGTTATTCCCTTGATCCAGCATAGCCCTCGACTCTTACCTTGAGTTTTTGTCCCGGTCGGAACGTCACCACGCGGCGGGCGGAGATCGGAATCTCCTCGCCGGTCTTGGGATTGCGCCCTGGCCGCTGGTTCTTCAGGCGCAGGTCGAAATTGCCGAAACCGGACAACTTCACCTGCTCGCCATTCTCCAGCGCTCCGCGGACCACCTCGAAATAGGCGTCCACGAATTCCTTCGCCTCACGCTTGTTGAGGCCTACGTCGAGGAAAAGCCGCTCGGCCATTTCCGCCTTGGTCAGCGCCATCTCATCCTCGCAACTTCGCCTTGCATGTTTGCTCCAACGCAGCTATCGCTTCTCGTACGCAACGGTCCGCGTCGTCGTCAGTAAGGGTGCGTGAAGCGTCCTGCAAAATCAAGCCCATAGCGAGACTTTTTCGGCCTGCTTCGACCCCCTTGCCGCTGTAGCGGTCAAAAAGGCGAAGTTCCTTCAGCCGCTCGCCCAGCGTGCTGCGAACCACCTGTTCAATCTGTGACCAGGCGACCGTTTCCGGCACATCCACCGCAATGTCGCGGCGCACCGCCGGGAAACGGGCCACGCTCAGCGCCAGCGGCAGCCGCCGCTGCAGAACGGGCTCCAGGGCCAGTTCGAGCACATGCACATCGGTGCCCAGATCCAGCACCCGCGCCAGTTGCGGGTGCAGCGCGCCAAGGTAGCCCACCGTCGCGCCATCGCGGGCAACCCTTGCACCACGCCCCGGATGCAGCCAGCCCGGCAGGCCATCGGCATGCACCGACCATCGCTGCGGCTCGCCACCCCAGGCAATCAGCGCATCAAGGTCACCCTTGAGGTCGTGAAAATCGAGCGGCCGCGAGGGTTCACCCCACTGTTCGGCACGGGCGTTGCCGCAGGCAACGATGGCCAGGCTGGGGGTTTCGACCGGGGGATCACCGGCCGCGAACACCCGCGCCACCTCGAACAGGCGTACCCGCTCCTGCTGGCGCGCGCGGTTGTGACGCAGCGCTTCGATCAGGCCGGGCAGCAGCGAGGGTCGCATCACCGCCAGATCAGCCGACAGCGGATTGGCCAGCGGCACCGGATGTTCCTTGAAGCCCCAGCTGGCCAGCAGGTCGGCAGCCACGAAGGAAAGGTTGACCGCCTCGTAATAACCGCGCGCGGCCAGTTGCTCGCGCAACGCCAACTCATTGATCCGCGCCTCCGGCTCGACCGCCAGGGTCAGCGCGCCGGCCGGCGTCGCCGCAGGGATGTTGTCGTAACCGAAGATCCGGGCCACTTCCTCGATCAGATCTTCTTCGCGCTCGATGTCGAAGCGGCTGCTTGGTGCGGTGACCTGCCAACCATCGGCAGTCGCCACCACCTGCATGCCCAGGGCGGTGAAGATGCGCGCAACCTCGGCGTCGGCCACCTCGACCCCCAGCACGCGTTTGAGGCGGGCCCGTCGCAGCGCCACTGCGGTCGGCACCGGCAGGTCAGCCAGGTTCTCCGCCACCAGCACCGGACCCGCCTTGCCCCCGGCAATCGCCAGCAGCAGTTCGGTCGCACGCTCCAGCGCACGCCGTGGCAGCGCGGGATCGACGCCACGCTCGAAGCGATGTGAGGCATCGGTATGCAGGCCCAGCTTGCGCGCGCGCCCCATGATCGCGGCCGGCGCAAAGTGCGCGGACTCCAGCAAGATGTTGCTGGTGGCATCGGTGACGCGCGAATCAAACCCGCCCATCACGCCAGCCACCGCCAGCGCCTTGTGCTCGTCGGCGATCAGCACGAAACCCTCATCCAGCCTCGCTTCGTTGCCATCAAGCAGTTGCAGGGTCTCGCCCGCACGCGCGTGACGCACCACGATGTCGCCTTCCAGCGTGTCGTTGTCGAACGCATGCAGCGGCTGGCCCAGTTCCAGCATCACGTAGTTGGTGACGTCCACCACGGCGCTGATCGAACGCAGGCCGGCGCGACGCAGGCGCTCGGCCAGCCAGAGCGGTGTACGCGCGGCCGGATCGATGCCTTCGATGATGCGCCCGAGGTAACGCGGTGCATCCTTGCCGGCCTCCAGGCGAATGCCGCGACGCGCCTGACTGGCGACCGGCGCCACAGCCTGCGCCGGCATCTGCACCGCACTGCCGAACAAGGCCGCCACGTCATGCGCCAGGCCGAACAGACCGAGGCAGTCGGGACGGTTCGGGGTGAGTTTCAGCTCGAAACTGGCGTCGGGCAAACCAAGGTAATCGGCCAGCGACTGGCCGACCGGCGCATCAGCCGGCAGCTCCAGCAAGCCGGATGCATCGGTGTCGATGCCGAGCTCCCTGGCCGAACACAACATGCCGGACGATTCGACACCACGCAGCTTCGCCGCCTTGATCGCGATACCGCCGGGCAATTCCGCGCCCACCATGGCGAGCGGCACCTTGATGCCCACGCGCGCGTTCGGGGCGCCGCAGACGATCTGCAATGGCTCGCCCCGCCCGGCGTCCACCTTGCATACCTGCAGGCGATCGGCTTCCGGATGCTTTTCGGCGGCGATGATCTGGGCGATGACCACGCCGGCGAGATCGTCGCCCAGTGGCGTGAGTTCTTCCACTTCCAGTCCAGCCATGGTCAGCGCATGGGCCAGCTCGGCGCGGTCGGCCTTGATCTGCACCAGCTCGCGCAGCCAGTTCTCGGAGAATTTCATGCTCTTGGATCCCTGTGCTGCGGTTCAGGCGAACTGCTTGAGGAAGCGCAGATCGTTCTCGAAGAACGCGCGCAGATCGGACACGCCGTAGCGCAGCATCGCGAAGCGCTCCACGCCGAGGCCGAAGGCAAAACCGGTGTAGCGCTCCGGATCGATGCCGCAATTCTTCAGCACGTTCGGATGGACCATGCCGCAGCCGAGCACTTCCAGCCAGCGCGTCGAGCCGTCTTCAGCGTCCCAGCGGATATCGACCTCGGCCGAGGGCTCGGTGAACGGGAAATAGCTGGGGCGGAAACGCATCTCGAAATCACGCTCGAAGAACGCGCGGATGAACTCGGCCAGCGTACCTTTGAGGTCGGCGAAACTGGACGTCTCGTCGATCAGCAGGCCTTCGATCTGGTGGAACATCGGCGAGTGGGTCTGGTCCGAATCGCTGCGGTAGACCTTGCCCGGCGCAATGATCCGGATCGGCGGCTGCCGACCGGCCATGGCACGAATTTGCACCGGCGAAGTGTGCGTGCGCAGCAGGCGTCCGTCGCCGAAGTAGAAGGTGTCGTGCATGGCGCGCGCCGGATGGTGCGGCGGAAAATTCAGCGCCTCGAAGTTGTGCCAGTCGTCCTCGATTTCCGGGCCGTCCGCACGCTGGTAGCCCAATCGAGCGAAGATCGAGGAAATGCGCTCCAGCGCACGCGTGATCGGATGGATGCCGCCGCGCTCGCCGTCGCGACCTGGCAGGCTGATGTCGAGCTTCTCCGAAGCAAGGCGGCGTTCCAGTTCGGCCTGTTCCAGCACCTGCTTGCGCGCGGCCAGCGCATCAGCCAGCTGCTCCTTGACCCGATTCACCTCGGCACCGCGCGCCTTGCGCTCGTTCGGCGCCAGTGCACCGAGCGTCTTCAGCGCGGCAGTGACGATGCCACTTTTGCCCAGCAGGCCCACGCGCAGCGCATCGAGCGCCTCCAGCGTGTCGGCCTTGTCGATATCGCCCAGCGCCTGAGCGGCGCGGCTGTCCAGATCATCCATCGATGCGATTCCCACTGAGGACCCACAGAAACGAAAACGGGGAGAAGGCTTTGGCCTCCTCCCCGCGAACGTTCGCTCTTTTGAAGAGTGCGGCCATGGATGGCCGCTCTTGATCTTCGCGATCAAGGATGAGCGCACAAACTACGCCGCCAGACTGGCCTTCGCTTTCTCGGCGATCACTTCAAACGCCTTGATGTCGTGCACGGCGATGTCAGCGAGAACCTTGCGGTCGACGGTGATACCGGCCTTGCTCAAGCCATTGATCAGGCGGCTGTAGGAAAGACCGAACATGCGCGCAGCGGCGTTGATGCGGACGATCCACAACGCGCGGAACTGACGCTTGCGCTGCTTGCGGCCGATATAGGCGTACTGACCGGCCTTGATGACGGCCTGATTGGCAACGCGGAAGACCTTGCGGCGGGCATTGTAGTAACCCTTCGCACGGCCGATGACTTTCTTGTGACGACGACGGGCGGTGACGCCACGCTTTACACGAGCCATGGTCTATCTCCTTACAAGTAGGGCAGCATGCGAATCACGCTGGGCGCATCACACGCCTTCAGGTGGTTCGGTGCACGGAGACCACGCTTCTGCTTGGTCGACTTCTTGGTCAGGATGTGCGACTTGTACGCGTGGCCGCACTTGATCTTGCCCGACGCGGTCTTGCGAAAACGCTTCGCAGCCGCCCGGTTGGTCTTGATCTTGGGCATGGAATGCTCCTTGAGTGGGACGGATCCGAATGCGGACGTCCCGGTTTCTGACTGATCTGGCGGTGACTGCGATCCCGAGGGAATCCTGCCACGCTTTCCGTCCTGCCACGATCGGTGCACGACCCATCCAGGCGGGTCGAACCCACGATTATACGGAGTTCAATCCCCGGATACCAGTAGGAGCGCACCCTGTGCGCGATGCTCTTTCCGTCACGTCGACAAAAAGCATCGCGCACAGGGTGCGCTCCCACGGGCACCGCGGCACCGAAGATGCCGCGGCAGCTCTTATTTCTTCTTCGGACCGATCATCATGACCATCTGACGCCCTTCCAGTCGCGGGAAAGACTCGACCTGACCGTTCTCGCCGATGTCTTCCTGGATCCTCTTGGCCAGATTCTGACCCAGATCCTGATGCGACATCTCGCGGCCACGGAAGCGGATGGTGACCTTGACCTTGTCGCCTTCCTCGAGGAAGCGAAGCATGTTGCGCAGCTTGATCTGGTAGTCGCCCACGTCGGTGACCGGACGGAACTTCACTTCCTTGATCTCGACCTGCTTCTGCTTCTTCTTGGCGGCCTGGACTTTCTTCTGGGCCTCGAACTTGAACTTGCCGTAGTCCATGATGCGGCAGACCGGCGGATCACCATTGGGCTGGATCTCGACCAGATCCATGCCAGCTTCCTGCGCCAGCGCCAGCGCCTCGTCACGGGTCAGGATGCCGAGCTGTTCCGCCTCGGCACCAATGACACGCACCCGCGGCACACGGATTTCCAGGTTACGACGATTGCCCTTGTTGTCGGTGGTTGCGATACCACGATCCTCCAGAAGAAGTAATGTCACTGACCGCCAGACGCTCAGCGTCGGGTTTCGGTCTCCAGTCGCTCGACGAAGTCGGCCAGCGGCATGCTGCCGAGATCTTCACCGGAACGCGTACGTACAGAAACCGTCCCCGTCTCTTTCTCGCGGTCACCGACCACGAGCAGATACGGCACTTTCTGCATCGTATGTTCGCGGATTTTATAGCCGACTTTCTCGTTGCGCAAATCCGATTGTACCCGGAAACCTTTGTCGACAAGGGTTTGCGTCACCTCGCGGACATAATCAGCCTGGGCGTCGGTGATGCTGAACGCCACCGCCTGCACCGGAGCGAGCCACGGCGGCAGCAGGCCGGCATGGTGCTCGATCAGGATGCCGATGAAACGCTCCATCGAGCCCACGATGGCCCGGTGCAACATCACCGGATGCTTCTTTTGCGAGTGTTCGTCGACGTATTCGGCGCCCAGCCGCTCCGGCATCATGAAATCGACCTGCATGGTACCGACCTGCCAGGCGCGGCCGATCGAGTCCTTCAGGTGGTACTCGATCTTGGGGGCGTAGAACGCGCCCTCGCCCGGCAACTCCTCCCACTCCACACCGGCCGCACGCAGCGCACGACGCAGCATTTCCTCGGTGCGATCCCAGAATTCGTCGGAACCGATGCGCTTTTCGGGGCGCAGCGCCAGCTTGATCGCCAGGTCGGTGAAGCCGAAATCGGCGTAGACCTTCATCGCCTGCAGGTGGAAGGCGGTGACTTCAGACTCGACCTGCTCCGGCGTGCAGAAGATGTGGCCGTCGTCCTGGGTGAACGCACGCACGCGCATGATGCCGTGCAGCGCGCCGGACGGTTCGTTGCGGTGGCATCCACCGAATTCGCCATAGCGGATCGGCAGTTCGCGGTAGCTGTGCAGGCCGGTATTGAACACCTGCACGTGGCCCGGGCAGTTCATCGGCTTCAGCGCGAACGTGTGCTTTTCCGACTCGGTGAAGAACATGTTCTCGGCGTAGTTGTCCCAGTGCCCGGACTTCTTCCACAGCGACACGTCCAGCACCATCGGACAGCGTATTTCCTGATAGCCGCTGCTCTTGTACACGCCGCGCATGTACTGCTCGACCTGCTGCCAGATCGCCCAGCCGTTCGGGTGCCAGAACACCATGCCCGGACTTTCTTCCTGCTGATGGAACAGGTCCAGCTGCTTGCCGATCTTGCGATGGTCGCGCTTCTCGGCTTCTTCCAGCTGGTACAGGTACGCCTTCAGGTCCTTGTCGTTGAGCCAGGCGGTGCCGTAGATGCGGGTCAGCATGGCGTTGTTGGAATCGCCACGCCAGTACGCGCCGGCCACCTTCATCAGCTTGAACGCGCGCAGCTTGCCGGTATCGGGCACGTGCGGGCCACGGCACAGATCGGTGAACTCGCCCTGGGAATACAGCGACAGCGGCTCGTCGGACGGGATCGACGCGATGATCTCGGCCTTGTAGTTCTCGCCCAGGCCACGGAAGAACGCCACCGCCTCGTCGCGCGACTTCACGCTGCGCGTCACCGGCAACTGTTCGGCAACAAGCTTGTGCATTTCCGCCTCGATCTTGGGCAGATCATCCGGCGTGAACGGTCGCTCATAGGCAAAGTCGTAATAGAAGCCGTTGTCGATCACCGGACCGATCGTGACCTGCGCCCCCGGGAACAGCCGCTGCACGGCCTGCCCCATCAAATGCGCGGTGGAATGGCGCAGGATCTCCAGCGCCTCGGGGCTCTTCTCGGTGACGATCTGCAGGCTGGCGTCGTGCTCGATCATGAAGCTGGCATCGACCAGCTTGCCGTCAACCTTGCCGGCCAGGGTCGCCTTGGCCAGACCGGCGCCGATCGAGGCGGCCACGTCCTGCACGGTAACGGGATGATCGAACGGCCGTTTGCTGCCGTCGGGTAGCGTGATTTCAATCATGGGAACCATTCTCTGAAAAGCAAAAAAGGGCATCCGCCCTTCTTCGACAAAAGCACAAGGCGTCGTGTAGTCAGCAGGAGCAGCGGGTAGTTGCCATGTCGCACACTCGGCCGGCGCGAAGCGGGCCACCTTGATCTTGTGGATTGAAGAAACGCTAGTTTAGCCCAGATCGGCTGTCAATCCTCCGCTTTCGGGGCCGCGTCCACGGCGGCCCGCGATAGAATGCAGTCGATCTTCCGAGGGCATTCCATGCGCATCCTGGTTACCGGCACCGCCGGCTTCATTGGCGCCGCACTGACCCAGCGCCTGCTGGCGCGCGGCGACGTGGTCCACGGCTTCGACAACCACAACGACTACTATGACCCGGCACTGAAGGAAGCGCGGCTGGCGCGCTTCATCGATCACCCGAACTACAGCCACCAGCGCGCCGACCTGGCCGATGCCGAGGCGATCGACCATGCCTTCGCCACGTTCAGGCCGCAGCGGGTGGTGAACCTGGCCGCGCAGGCCGGCGTGCGCTACTCGATCCAGAACCCGCGCGTGTACGTGCAGAGCAATCTGGCCGGCTTCGTCAATATCCTCGAAGGCTGCCGCCATGGCGGTGTGGAGCACCTCGTCTACGCCTCTTCCAGCTCGGTCTATGGCGCCAATCGCAAGCTGCCTTTTGCAGTGGAGGATGCGGTAGACCATCCGGTCAGTCTCTACGCGGCCAGCAAGAAGGCGAACGAGCTGATGGCGCACACGTACAGCCATCTATACGGCATCCCGACCACCGGCCTGCGCTTCTTCACCGTCTACGGCCCATGGGGCCGGCCGGACATGTCGCCGATGCTGTTCGCCGACCGGATCAGCCGCGGCGAACCGATCGACGTGTTCAACTACGGCAACCACAGCCGCGACTTCACCTATATCGACGATATCGTCGAGGGCGTGATCCGCACGCTCGATCAACCGGCCACGGCGGACCCGGCTTACAACGCAGAGCTGCCCAACCCCGGCACGTCGAATGCGCCTTATCGGGTCTACAACATCGGCAACGACCAGCCAGTGCAACTGCTGCGCTTCATCGAGCTGCTGGAACAGAACCTCGGCCGCAGCGTGGAAAAACGCCTGCTGCCGATGCAGCCGGGCGACGTGCCGGACACCTGGGCCGATGTGTCGGCGCTGCGCAGGGACGTGGGCTATGCGCCGTCCACGTCGATCGAGGATGGCGTGGCGCGCTTCGTCGAGTGGTACCGGGGGTACTTCGAGAAGTGAGAGTTGAGGAGTGAGAAGTGAGAGAAAGCTGGAACGGAGCGCCGCTCGCCCTTGGCTTTCTCTCTCTTCTCACTCCTCTCCCCTCACTCCCGCTTTCAAAACGGCTTGGCCAGCACCAGCCAGATCACCAGCAGCAACAGCAGCACCGGCAACTCGTTGAGCCAGCGCAGCGCCTTCGAGGAAGGCAGCGCCACACCCTTGGCGTGGTTCTTGAGCAGGCGCCCGGCCCAGATGAAATAAGCCAGCAGCACTGCCACCAGGGTCAGCTTGGCATCGATCCAGTGCATGCCGGCAGTGACGTTGGGCAAGCTCTGCGGAAACACGCGCCAGCCCTGCCACAGGATCAGGCCGAAGGCGAAGGCGAGGCCGAACATGTTGTGGCCGAACTTGTACAGGCGACGTCCCATCAGCTGCAATCGCGCCTGCACGGGCGGTTCGCCCGCGCTCTCGGCCAGGTTCACCAGGATCCGTGGCAGGTAGAACACCGTGGCCATCCAGGCGATCACGAACAGCAGGTGCAGCGATTTGATCAGCAGATAGGTCATGGCGGAGACGGGTGGCCGCTGCGGCATGCAGCAGGCGCGATGATAACGCGGCGGCGGCGTTCAATCCGACGCCGGACCGACACGCTCCAGCAAGGCCTGCAGCAGCCGCTGCTGGACTGCCGCATCGAGTGGAGCGTTGTGGCGATCGGTGAGCTGGAAGAAATCCTCCACCCGTTCGCCGAAGGTGGCGATGCGCGCGTCGTGCACGCGCACGCCGGTGCCGGACATCACCTGCGCCACGGCGGCCAGCAGGCCGGGACGATCGGTACCGATCAGGGCGAGTTGGGTGCGATCCCCGGCAGCGTGGAAGCTGATCCTCGGCGTCATCTGGAAATGCTTCTGATGACGCGACATGCCGCGCTTGCTCGGCTGCACGCCGGTCGACTGGGCCAGTGCACGTTGCAGTCGCTGCTGCAGTTCCTCCGCGCGCGCCGCGCTCACCGGCTGCTGGCTGTCCGCGTCCAGCAACAGGAACGTGTCCAGTGCCATGCCGGTGGGCGAGCTGAGGATGCGCGCCTCCATCACCGAGAATCGCAGGCGATCCAGCACGGCGGTCACCGTCGCAAACAGGCCGTCGCGATCAGGCGTATAGACGAACAGCTCGGTACTGCCGCGCACCGACAGCGGGTGCACGGCCACCAGCGGCACGGCGCCGTTCGCCTGCAGGATGGCGGCGGTCTGCCAGGCGATCTGCTCGGGCCGATGGCGCAGGAAGCTGAGTTGCGGGAAGTCCGCCCACACGCGGACCACGTCGGCTTCGGCATGCCCCTGGTCGAGCAGCAGGGCGAGCGCGTACTCGGAACAGTCGCGCACGCGCTCGCCGATGTCGCGCGGCAGCTCCACGTCGCTGCGCAGCGCATAGCGGGTGCTGGTGTACAGATCGGCCAGCAGACGATCCTTCCAGCCATTCCACAGCCGCGGGCTGGTGCCGATGATGTCGGCGACGGTCAGCAGGTAGAGCTGGCCCAACTGCTCGCGATTGCCGACCACCTCGGCGAAGCGGTGCACCACGTCCGGGTCGGTGATGTCCTGGCGCTGCGCGGTGGTGCTCATCAGCAGGTGCCAGCGCACCAGCCACGCGATCCGATCGATATCGGCCGGCGGCAGGCCCAGCCGACCGCAGAACGCGCGGGCGTCTTCCTCGCCCAGCACCGAGTGGTCGCCGCCGCGTCCTTTCGCGATGTCGTGGAACAGCCCGGCCAGCAGCAGCACTTCCGGCGTGGGCAGGCCGGCCCAGATCTCGCAGCCCAGCGAAAATTCGCGCTGCGCCGCCGGATCGGCAAAGCGCGCCAGATTGCGCAGCACGCGCAAGGTGTGTTCATCGACGGTGTAGACATGGAACAGGTCGTACTGCATGCGGCCGAACACCTTGCCGAACGCGGGCAGGATCGCCGCCAGCAGGCCGTGCCGGTTCATCCGCCAGAGTGCTTCCACCGCCGGCGCGCCACGACGCAGCAACCGCAGGAAGGCGGCCAGGACGTCGCGATCGTCGGCCAGCGCGTCACCGTGCACGGCGGTGGCCTGATGGATCCGCCGCATGGTATCTGCGGTAAAGCCAAGCAGACCCGGCTGGTCGAGCCGGGCGATGAAGATCTCCACCAGCGCGGCGGGACGGCGCATGAACAGTTGCGGATCGATCGCTGCCAGGCGCGATCCGTAGCGCACGAAGGCGTCCCCCACCGGCAGCGCCTCGCCGGGCAGTTCCAGCATTTCCTCGAAGCGCTCGGCCACCTGCACACCCAGTCGCTCCACCTGGCTGGCCGCGCGGTAATAGCCCTGCATGAACTGCTCCACGCCCAGATTCTTCGCGTGTTCGTCCTCGAAGCCCAGCCGCTCGGCCAGTGCCCGCTGGTAGTCGAACAGCAGGCGCTCCTCGGCACGTCCGGCCTCCAGATGCAGCGCATAGCGATAGCGGCGCAAGGTGGCCTCGGACTCCTCCAGCACGGACTGCTCGGCAGGGTCGAGCAGGCCCTCGTTGACCATGTCCGCCAGGTCATTGGCATGCGCCAGCCGCCGGCCCATCCAGCGCAGCGAGTCGAGCGTGCGCAAGCCGCCCGGACCATCCTTCAGGTTGGGCTCGAGGTTGTAGGCGGTGTCGTCGTAGCGCGCATGGCGTGCATTGCGCTCGGCCAGCCGCGCGGCCAGGTACTCGCGCGGCGGCCACAGCGCCGGATCATCAACGATGGCGCGCAGCACGCTTTCCATCGCGGGGTCGCCGGCCAGCCGCCGCGCGTCGAGCAAGCTGGTGAACACACTCGCTTCCTGCGCCGCAAGCGCACGACACTGGGCCGGCTCGCGGACGGCATGGCCGACCTTCAGGCCGATGTCCCACAAGGTGGCGAAGCACTGTTCGAAGGCGCGCAACCGCGCCGGGTCCGGCGCCTGCGCCAGGGCCAGCAGGTCCACGTCGGAACAGGGGAACAACAGCCCGCGGCCGAAGCCGCCGACGGCGAACAGCGCGGTACCGGCGACCTCGCCCAGGCAGGCGGTCCATACATGCGCCACGATGCGCGCCACCGATTCGCCCCGTCGCCGGGCCAGCGCGCTGGCATCGGCACCATCACGGAACGCGGTGGCCAGGGCCCGGTCGACATCGCCCAGCAGTTGTCGCAAGGCCCGCCGCGCATCGGTGGAAACGCCCGAACGCGGCACCGCCAGCGGCAGGCGCGGCAAAGGGGGAAGTGCTGGAGAGCCGGTTGGCATGCGGAGAGCAGGGAGTGAGCGAAGAGGACTGAAGAAGTGAGAGAGGCAGTCTGCCATGTATCCACGGCAACCGACGTCAGCGTCGCGTGCCCGATTCTCTTTCCTTACGCCTCTTCAATCACTCCCGCTTCAAGCGTCGGGCCAGGCCGTGAGGATCTCGAAGCCATCGTCGGTGACCGCGATGGTGTGCTCCCACTGCGCCGACAGCGAATGGTCGCGGGTGACCACGGTCCAGCCATCCGGCAGTTGCCGTGTTTGCGGCTTGCCGGCGTTGATCATCGGCTCGATGGTGAACGTCATGCCCTTCTTCAGTTCCACGCCGGTACCCGGCTTGCCGTAATGCAGTACCTGCGGCTCGTCGTGATAGACCTTGCCGATGCCGTGGCCACAGTATTCGCGCACCACCGAAAAGCCGGCCGCCTCGGCATGCTGCTGGATCGCATGGCCGACATCGCCCAGGGTGGCCCCCGGGCGCACCGCCTGGATGCCGCGCATCATCGCCTCGAAGGTGGTGTCCATCAGCCGCTTGGCCAGCACCGACGGCGTGCCGGCGACATACATGCGACTGGTATCGCCGTGCCAGCCATCCTTGATCACGGTGACATCGAGGTTGACGATGTCGCCGTCCTTGAGCACCTTGCCCTCGTTCGGAATGCCATGACAGATCACGTGATTGACCGAGGTGCACAGGGTCTTGGGGAAGCCGTGGTAGCCGACATTCGCCGGAATCGCCTGCTGCACGTTGACGATGTGCTCGTAGGCACGCCGGTCCAGCTCTTCGGTGGTGACACCGGGCTTGACATAGTCCTTGAGCATGGCCAGCACTTCGGCCGCCAGCTTGCCGGCGACGCGCATGCCTTCGAGGTCTTCGGGAGATTTGAGGGTAATGGCCATAGGTTCCACTCAGGTGGCGGCAGCGGCCTTCGGGTTCAAGTCATTGAATCCGCAGCAACTTGCCGCACTGCCGGCGCACCGGCTATAATTTCGGAGTTTTGCAGACCTGACAGGCCTTGTTGAAGGCCGGCCAGCGCAAAGCGAACCGGGATTGTAACCCTCAGCGGTACAACACCCAAACCAACGCCACACACGCATCGGCACCGCCTTCGGGGTGCTGCGCCTCGCCCACCATCGGCAGTTCACCACTGCGCCGGGCAAGTCGCGGTCGAAGCCGGGGATGCGTGGAGGTCCCAACCCCCAGGTTCCTCCCAAGGGAACCGACAATCGGAGCGACACCCATGGCACAAGTCACCATGCGTCAGATGCTGGAAGCCGGCGTCCATTTCGGTCATCAGACCCGTTACTGGAACCCCAAGATGGCCCCGTACATCTTTGGCGCCCGCGGCAAGATCCACATCATCAATCTCGAAAAGACCCTGCCGCTGTTCACCGACGCGATGAATTTCCTGTCGGCGCTGGCGCAGAAGCGCGGCACCATCCTGTTCGTCGGCACCAAGCGTTCGGCGCGTGAGCCGTTGGCCGAAGAGGCAGCCCGCGCAGGCATGCCGTTCGTCACCTCGCGCTGGCTCGGCGGCATGCTGACCAACTTCCGCACCGTGAAGCAGTCCGTTTCGCGCCTGAAGGAGCTGGAAGCGGCCGAGACCGACGGTTCGTTCGAGAAGCTGGTCAAGCACGAAGTGCTGGCCCGTCGCCGCGAGCGCGACAAGCTGCAGGCCTCGCTGGGCGGCATCAAGGACATGAACCGCCTGCCTGATGCATTGTTCGTGATCGACATCGGTCACGAAGACATCGCCGTGCAGGAAGCCAAGAAGCTGGGCATCCCGGTGATCGCCGTGGTCGATACCAACTACAACCCGGAACTGGTCGACTACGCCATCCCGGGCAATGACGACGCGATCCGCGCGATCCAGCTGTATGCCCGTGCCGCTGCCGACTCGATCCTGGAAGGCAAGGCCGCCGCGCCGGCCGCTGCCCAGGGCGACGGCAACGACTTCGTCGAACTGGACGAGGAAGGCAATCCGGTGGCCAAGGTCGACCGTCCGCGTCGCGAAGCCGCTCCGCGCAAGGCCGCACCGCGCCGCGAAGGCGGTCGTGATGGTGGCCGTGACGGCGGCCGTGGTCCGCGCAACGACGCCAGGTAAGCGTGCAGGCGGCGATCACTGACCGCCGCCTGCCCTGCCCGAGATCACCGCGCGGTGGCGCCCGTTCGCCATCGCGCCATTCAAGTATCAGAGGAAAGACGATGAGCAATATTTCCGCCCAACTGGTCAAGGATCTGCGCGAGCGGTCCGGCGCCGGCATGATGGAATGCAAGAAGGCGCTGGTCGAGAACAACGGCGACATCGAAGTGGCGATGGAATGGCTGCGCAAGTCCGGCCTGGCCAAGGCTGACAAGAAGGCCAGCCGCATCGCCGCCGAAGGCCGCGTCGTGGCCGCCCAGGCACCGGGCAAGGCCGTGCTGGTCGAGATCAACTGCGAGACCGACTTTGTCGGCAAGGACGCGAGCTTCCTGAAGTTCACCGACACCGTCGCCGATGTCGCGCTGAATTCCGGTGCCGCCGACATCGACGCGTTGAAGGCTGCCGCCTACCCGGGTGCCAGCAACGTCGAGGAAGCCGCCAAGGTCCTGATCGCCACCATCGGCGAGAAGATCGACGTGCGCCGCATGGCCGTCGTCAAGAATGATGGCGTGATCGGCAGCTACACCCACGGCGGCCGCATCGGCGTGCTGGTCGCGCTCAAGGGTGGTTCCGAGGAGCTGGCCAAGGGCATCGCGATGCATGTCGCCGCGATGAACCCGGCCTATGTCCGCGCCGATGACGTTCCCGCCGAATTCCTGGCCAAGGAAAAGGACATCGCGCTGAGCCAGATGTCCGACAAGGAAAAGGCCAAGCCGACCGAGATCCTCGAGAAGATCGTCGCCGGCAAGGTCCACAAGATCATTGCCGAAGTCACCCTGCTCGGTCAGCCGTACGTGCTGGACACCAACACGACCGTTGCTGACGCGCTGAAGAAGGAAGGCGCCGACGTCATCTCGGTGTCCCGCCTGGCGGTTGGCGAAGGCATCGAGAAAGTGCAGGAAGACTACCTGGCCGAAGTGGCCAAGGCGATGCAGGTCTAAGCGCTCGGCAAGTCATCCCGCTGGAAAGAAAGGCCGCGAGAAATCGCGGCCTTTTTCATGCTCCGGTCGCGACATGTGAAACCTGCACCGCGCCATCCATGGAAAGCCGGTCGTCATCGTCCACCGCACCGGCAACTTCCTCGCCAGGCCATGCCGCTGGCGTGACCACGGCGTCGATTCCTCGCTGCACAGTGAAAGAGCCGCAGGGCGCACCGTAACCTGACGACAACGGAACAGCGCCGACCATGGCCGCCACTGATCGCCACGCACGGCCCGGCGCTTCCGCTCCACGCCGACTTGTTCGCCCGGGCATGACGTCGAGACATTCTCTATCCTGATTTCAAGGAAAATTTGGCAGATGGCCCCAGCGAATGCCCCGGTCCGAAGCGGCTGCCGCTACAATAAGCCGGTTTACCCCACACAATCCGGAGAACCCATGAGCGACCAGCCGAAGTACCGCCGCATCCTGCTCAAACTCTCCGGCGAAGCCTTGATGGGTGATGCGGACTACGGCATTGATCCCAAGGTGATCGGCCGACTGGCCGACGAAATCATCGAAGTGCAGAAGACTGGCGTGCAGATCGGCATCGTGATCGGCGGCGGCAATATCTTCCGGGGCGCCGGCCTCGCCGCGGCCGGGATGGACCGCGTCACCGGTGACCACATGGGCATGCTGGCCACGGTGATGAACGCGCTGGCGATGCAGGATGCAATCGAAAAGCGTGGCGGCTACGCGCGGGTGACCAGCGCGATCCAGATCCACGACGTGGCCGAGGATTACATCCGCCGCCGGGCGATCCGGCACATCGAGAAGGGCCGCATCGTGCTGTTTGCCGCCGGCACCGGCAATCCGTTCTTCACCACCGATTCGGCCGCCGCTCTGCGCGCGGTGGAGATCGGCGCCGACCTGCTGTTGAAGGCGACCAAGGTCGACGGCGTGTACACCGCCGACCCGGCCACGCATCCAGACGCCACCCGCTATGACCGGCTCGGCTATGACGACGTGATCGAACGCAAGCTGGCGGTGATGGATACCGCCGCGATCGCGTTGTGCCGTGACCAGCAGATGCCGCTGCGCATCTACGACATGACGGTGGCCGGCAACCTGATGCGGATCATGCGCGGCGAGTCGATCGGCACCCTGGTCGACGGCGGCTGAGAGGTTGGGAGTTTCAACCTCTCAGAACGGCCATGAATGGCCGGACATGAAAAAGTCACGCAAGTGACTTTTTCATGTGAGCGGGTCCGGGCTTGCACCGGACTCGCGATGGAAGAGAACCACCGGACGTGGTTTTCTTCACAGGCGCCGATCGCGCCGCAACAAGCCGTCACGGCGGCCACTGCTATAATCAGACGTTGCACGATTCACCGGGAAACACGACATGCTCAATGACATCAAGAACGATGCGCAGACCCGCATGGGCAAGAGCATCGACTCACTCAGGCACGACCTCACCCGCATCCGTACCGGCCGCGCCAGCACTTCGCTGGTCGATGGCATCAAGGTGTCGTATTACGGTTCGGACATGCCGTTGCCGCAGGTGGCCTCGGTCTCGCTGTCCGACGCACGCACCATCCTGATCACGCCGTGGGAAAAGAACATGGTGGCGCCGATCGAGAAGGCGTTGATGGCGTCGGACCTCGGCATCACCCCGACCACGGCAGGCACCGTGATCCGCCTGAACATGCCTGCACTCACCGAAGAGCGTCGCAAGGAGCTGGCCAAGCGCGTCGGACACGAGGGCGAGAATGCCAAGATCGCGATCCGCAACGTGCGCCGCGATGCCTTGCAGCAGGTCAAGGATCTGCTCAAGGAAAAACTCATCACCGAAGACGACGAAAGTCGTGCCGACGACGAGATCCAGAAGCTCACCGATCGCGCGGTGCAAGACGTCGATGCCGTGGTCAAGGCCAAGGAAGAGGAGCTGATGGCGCTCTGAGCGCCATCGCATTCCCCATGCCCGGCGCCGAAGCCGTTCCGCGCCACATCGCCATCGTCATGGACGGCAACGGCCGCTGGGCCAAGGCCCGCCACCGCCCGCGCAGCTTCGGCCACAATGCCGGCCGCAAGGCGGTGCGCGAAGTGATCGAAGCCTGCCTGCGCGAAGGCGTGCAGGCGTTGACCCTGTTCGCCTTCTCCAGCGAAAACTGGCAGCGTCCGCAGGAAGAAGTGGGCGCGCTGATGGGCCTGTTCGTGCGTGCGCTGGACAAGGAAGTGGACGAACTGCACGGCCATGGCGTTCGGCTGCGTTTCATCGGCAATCTCGACGCGTTCGAGTCGAACCTGCGCGAACGCATGCAGGCCGCGATGGCGCGTACCGCCGGCAACGACAAGCTGCAGGTGAACATCGCCGTCAGCTATGGTGGCCGTTGGGATATCGTGCAGGCCAGCCGGCTGGCCGCCGCGGCGGTGGTTCGCGGCGAGCTGCAGGTCGAGGATCTCGACGAAGCGCGCCTGGGCCAATGGATGAGCCTGGCCGAGCTGCCACCACTGGATCTGTTCATTCGCACCGGCGGCGAGTGCCGCATCAGCAACTTCCTGTTGTGGCAGGTCGCCTACGCCGAGCTGTACTTTACCGATACCTTGTGGCCCGATTTCGACCAGGCTTGCCTGCGGCGGGCCATCGAAGACTATGCCCGCCGGGAGCGCCGCTTTGGCCGCACCGGCGAGCAGGTCGCCCCCGTTTCCTAGAGGATTCCCATGCTGCTTCAGCGCATTCTCACCGCCCTGGTGCTCGCGCCGCTGGCGATCCTGATCATTCTGCTGCCACCCACCGGCATCTTCGGCGCGATCGTCGCGCTGGCCTTCCTCGCCGCCTGGTGGGAATGGGCGCAGCTGAGCGGCCTGAAGAACGGCTCCGCACGCATCGCGCTGCTGGTCGTGGCGGCCGCCATCTTTGTGCTGCTCTGGCTTGCCCAGGGCCCGGTCTGGACGCCATGGCTGCTGGCGCTCGGCGTGGCGTGGTGGATGGTGGCCTGCGTGTGGCTGCGCCATTTCGCTTTTGCTGCCGCGCCGACGCGCGAGAATCTGATACTGAAACTGCTCGCCGGCGCCCTGGTGATCTTTCCGACCTGGGTCGCGCTGGCCAGCATCCATGCCCGCGAGCCGCACGGCCACTGGTGGACCTTGTTGGCGCTGGTGATCGTATGGGCCTCGGACATTGGCGCCTATTTCAGCGGCCGCACGTTCGGCAAGCGCAAGCTGGCACCGCAGATCAGCCCCGGCAAGACCTGGGCCGGCGCCTATGGCGCGATGGTAGCCGGCGTGCTGGTGGCCGAACTGGGTGGCTGGCTGCTCGGCGTGCGTGGCGGTTCGCTGCTGGGACTGGCCGTGCTGGCCGCGATCACGGTGGCGATATCGATCGTCGGCGACCTGCTGGAAAGCCTGATGAAGCGGCATGCCCAGGTGAAGGATTCGGGCAGCATCTTTCCCGGCCACGGCGGCCTGATGGATCGACTGGACAGCGTGTTCGCCGCGCTGCCGGTGTTCGCCGCCGGCTTGCTGTTGCTGGATATCTGAAAATGCACAAGATCGCCGTTCTCGGCGCCACCGGCTCCATCGGGGGCAGCACGCTCGACGTGATCGCGCGGCATCCGCAGCGCTTTCGCGCCACGGTGCTGACCGCGCATCGGCAAGTGGAAGCGCTGGTCGATCTTTGCGTCAAACACCGGCCGCAGCTGGCGGTGATCGCCGATCCCGCGCTGGAAGCCGAACTGGCACGCCGCCTGACGGCCGCCGGGGTCCACTGCGAGGTGGCCAGCGGCCATGACGCGCTGACTGTCGCCGCCGCCGGCAACCTGTGCGACACCGTGGTGGCCGCGATCGTCGGCGCCGCCGGGCTGGAGTCGACCCTGGCCGCCGCGCGTGCCGGCAAGCGCCTGTTGCTGGCCAACAAGGAGTCCATCGTAATGGCCGGCCCGCTGCTGCTGGAGGCGGTTGCCACCGGCGGCGGGGCGCTGATCCCGATCGACTCCGAACACAACGCGATCTTCCAGTGCCTGCCCGGCGGTCGCCCCGATCTGGGCCGCAGCGGCGTGCGCCGGCTGGTGCTGACCGCCTCCGGCGGCCCGTTCCGCGGCCGCAGCCGCGCCGAACTGGCCGACATCACGCCCGACCAGGCCTGCAAGCATCCGAACTGGGTGATGGGTCGCAAGATCTCGGTCGACTCGGCCACCTTGATGAACAAGGGCCTGGAAGTCATCGAGGCGCACCACCTGTTCGCCGCCCCGGCCGAGGCGATCGATGTGGTGGTGCACCCGCAGAGCCTGATCCACTCGATGGTCGAGTATGTCGACGGTTCGGTGCTGGCCCAGCTCGGCAACCCGGACATGCGCACCGCGATCGCGCATGCGCTGGCCTGGCCGGAACGGGTCGAGTCCGGCGTACCCTCGCTGGACCTGGCCAGTTGCGCCCCGTTGCAGTTCGAGCCCCCCGACCTCGTCACCTTCCGCTGCCTGGCGCTGGCCTTCCAGGCGCTGCGCGCCGGCGGCGATGCCCCGGCCGTGCTGAATGCGGCCAACGAAGTGGCCGTGGAGGCTTTCCTGGCCGGCAGCCTGCCGTTCCTGTCGATCGCCGACGTCGTCGAGGCGGTACTTGCGGAACTGCCGGCGCAAGCCGTGGTCGATGTTGGAACGCTTTGTGAACGCGATCGCCTGGCACGGGAGGCGGCCCGCCGCGTTCTGCGCAATGCTTGCTGATATTCTTGCTCCGATGACCTTTTGCCCCGGTACTTGATGACTTCCTTCTTCGGCTCGGTGTTCTGGTTGCTGGTCACGCTTGGCGTGCTGGTGACCTTCCATGAATTTGGCCATTACTGGGTCGCGCGCCGCTGTGGAGTCAAGGTGCTGCGCTTCTCGGTCGGCTTCGGCAACGCGATCTGGAAGCGGATCGGCCGCGACGGCACCGAATACCAGATCGCCGCCATCCCGCTGGGCGGCTACGTCAAGATGCTCGACGCCCGCGAAGGCGAGGTCGACCCTGCCCTGAAGGACCAGGAATTCACCGGCAAGCCGGTGTGGAAGCGCATCGCGATCATCGCCGCCGGGCCGGGTTTCAACCTGATCTTCACCATCGCGGCGTTCTGGTTGATGTTCATGCTGGGTCGGCCGGATGCCGCGCCGCTGGTGACCGCCAAGCCGCAGAGCATCGCCGCCACGGCAGGCATCCTGCCGGGCGACCGCATCCTCAGCGTCGATGGCGAGGAAGTCAGCACCTACACCGACGCGATGGACGGCGTGGTCAACGCCCTGCTCGGTCGCTCGCCGCTGCCGTTGACCGTGCGCGGCACCGACGGCCGGCAGCGAGAACTGGTCTTGCCGCTGAACCAGCTGCCGGCAGGCGAAGGCGTGGCCAGGTACATCGACCAACTGGGCTTGAAGCTGGCCTCGCCGCCGGCGATTGCCGCCAGCGTGTTGCCGGGCAAGCCGGCGGCGCTGGGCGGCATGCGTGGCGGTGACCGGATCGTCTCGATCAATGGCCAGCCGGTTGCCGATTACGCCGCGTTCCAGAAACTGGTACCGGTCGAGGCGGTCAAGTCACCGCATCTGAAGCTGACGGTCGAACGCGAAGGCAAGCCGATGCAGTTGGCGGTCGACGCACGACGCGAATCGCTCGAAGGCCTGCCGGTCAAATGGGTGATCGGCGTGAATGGTGCCGGCCCCGAGCAGGTCACCCTGCGTTATGGCCCGATCAAGGCGTTCGCCGCCTCGCTCCAGGCGACCTGGCGCAATACCGCGCAGACCTTCAACCTGATCGGCAAGATGATCAGCGGACAGGCCTCCACCAACAACCTGTCCGGCGTCATCGGCATCGCCTCGGTGGCCAATGACTACGCCGGCATGGGCCTGCCCTGGTTCCTCAACTTCCTGGCACTGATCTCCCTGAGCCTGGCAATCATCAACCTGCTGCCGATCCCGGTCCTCGATGGCGGGCACCTGCTGTATTATCTGGTCGAGTTGGTCAAGGGCAGCCCGGTCAGCGAACAGGCGATGGTGGTCGGCCAGTACATCGGCATCGCGCTGCTGTTCACCCTGATGGGGCTGGCTTTTTACAACGATATCCACCGCATGCTGCCGTCGTGATGCCGACGTACGGCGACAGCGGCATCACGATGACACGCCTGACTGCGCCAGCCGCGGCAAGCTGCAGCGATGTTTCAGGTTGCCCCCTGCCTCGGCAGGGAGCGTTCTTTTTTCGAGTCGGGGCCTGTTCCCGTCTCATGCTCTTGATCGGAGCGGCCGCGCTGGCCGCTTCATCGAAATAACCCAACGGAATCGACGATGAAGCGTATCGCCGCGCTGATCCTGCTTGCCTCCCTCTCCGCCAATGCGTTCGCGTTCGACCCCTTCGTGGTGTCGGACATCCGCATCGACGGTCTCAGCCGGATCTCCGCCGGTACCGTCTACAACTACCTGCCGATCAACAAGGGCGACCAGCTGACCAACGATGGCGCCCAGCGCGCCATCCGCGCGCTGTACCAGACCAAGTTCTTCAGCGACGTCGAAATGGATCGCGAAGGCAGCATCCTGGTGATCAAGGTGGTCGAGCGACCCTCGATCGCCAAGCTGACCCTGCGCGGCAACAAGGACATCAAGACCGATGACCTGAAGAAGGGCCTGAAGGAGATCGGCCTGTCCGAAGGCGAGACCTTCGACCGGCTGGCGCTGGACAACGTGGAACAGGAGCTGATCCGGCAGTACTACAACCGCGGCAAGTACAACGTCTCGGTCGAACCGCACGTGACCCGCCTGGATCGCAACCGCGTCGCCGTCGAGATCGAGATCCGCGAAGGCAAGGCGGCCAAGATCAAGGAACTGAACATTCTCGGCAACCATGCGTTCAGCGACAAGCAGATCCGCGACGGCTTCGAGTCGGACACCAGCAACTGGATGTCCTGGTACTCCAAGGACGACCAGTATTCGCGCGAGAAGCTCTCCGGCGACCTGGAGAAGCTGCAGTCCTACTACATGGACCGCGGCTACGCCGACTTCGGCGTCGACTCCACCCAGGTGACGATCGCACCGGACAAGCGATCCATGTACATCGACGCCAGCGTCAAGGAAGGCGAGATCTACAAGGTCACCGACGTGAAGCTGCTGGGCGAGCTGATCCTGCCGGAAAAGACCATGCGCCAGCTGGTCTTCGTCAAGGACGGGGACACGTTCAACCGCGGCGCGATCGAGGCCAGCTCCAAGGCGATCAAGGCGGTGCTGGCCAATATCGGCTACGCCTATGCCAAGGTCACCCCGATTCCGAAGCTGGACAAGGAAAAGCGCACGGTCGACCTGACCATGTATATCGAGCCGGGCCAGCGCGTCTACGTGCGGCGGGTGGTGTTCCAGGGCAATACGCGTACCGAGGACGGCGTGCTGCGTCGTGAACTGCGCCAGCTCGAGGGCTCCTGGTATTCGCAGGCAGCGCTGGATCGCTCGAAAGTCCGCCTGCAGCGCCTTGGCTATTTCAAGAAAGTCGACATCGACAAGACGCGGGTGCCGGGCACCCAGGACAAGGTCGATGTCACGGTGAAGGTGGAAGAGCAGTCTGCCGGCAGCATGCAGTTTGGTGTCGGCTACTCGCAATATTCCGGCATCATCCTGAATGCGTCGGTATCGCAGAACAACCTGTTCGGCACCGGCGACAGTTTCTCGATCAGCGGCGAGCGCAGCACGTACTACACCCGCCTGGGCCTGAACTACTACAACCCCTATCTCACCGACAGCGGCATCGGCATCGGCTACAGCGCGTCGTACTCGAAGACCGACTACGGCAATACCGACTTCGCCAATTACGCCACCAGCGCGAAGAGCTTCTCGTCCTACCTCGGCATCCCGATCAGCGAAACCGACGGCTTGCGCGTGGGCCTGGGCATCAGCAGCAACAAGGTCAACCTGTACCCGGGATACAGCCCGCAGGTGCTGACTGATTACCAGAACGAGATCGGCAACAAGACCATCCACACCTGGACCGGCACGCTGGGCTGGAACCACGACACCCGCAACGGCTACTGGGCGCCAACGCGTGGCGGCCTGATCTCGGCATCGACCGATATTGCCTTGCCCGGCTCGACCGTGCAGTACTGGAAGCTCACCACCGAGATGAACCATTACTGGCCGATCGGCAAGGGCTTCGTGCTGTATCTGGATGGCCAGGTCGGCTACGGCAAGACCTATGGCAAGAACGGCATCTCCGACACCGCCTATGATTCACTGGCGGCGGCCAGCAAGGCTGACAACCCCAGCCAGAGCCACGTCATCACCGACATGCGCCAGGATCTGCCGTTCTGGCAGAACTACTACGCCGGCGGCGTGCGTGACGTGCGTGGCTTCCAGGACAACACGCTGGGACCGCGCGTCTGCATCGATGGCAGCACGCCTGACGCGAAGGGCATGTGCAACAGCGGCGCCTACTACGCGCAGCCGATCGGCGGTGCGTTCAAGGTGCTGGGTACGGCCCAGGTATTCATTCCGCTGCCGTTCCTCAAGGACGTCAACACTGCACGCGTTTCCTGGTTCATGGACGTCGGCAACGTGTACAAGGATTACCAGAGCTTCAACGCCTCGGAACTGCGCGCCTCGACCGGCGTCTCGCTGCAGTGGCAGGCACCGATCGGCCCGCTGATCATCAGCCTGGCCGTGCCGTTCCGCTCGAAGGATGCCGATCGCCACTACGAGGAACGGATCCAGTTCACCTTCGGCAGCCAGTTCTAAAAACCGAGCCGAATGCGGAACGAGGAAAGCGCGGCCTGTCCGCGCTTTCTTTTGCCGGACAGCGCCACTGCACGCCGCGCCACCACCCCCTACAATGGCCGGCAGGTTCCGGAGCCATCCATGAGCACAATCCATTACACGGTGGCCGAGCTGGCAGAGCGGTTCGGCCTGGTCGCAAGCGGCGATGGAGCCCGGGTCATCGACGGTGTCGGGACCCTCGCCGGCGCCGGTCCCGGCCATCTCAGCTTCCTCTCCAACAGCAGGTACACCAGCCAACTGGCAGCCACTCGCGCCGGTGTGGTGGTGCTGCGCGAAAACGACCTTCCCCACTGCCCCACGGCGGCGCTGATCGCCGCCGACCCATACGTGGCCTACGCCAAGCTGGCCGCGCTGTTCGAACGGCTTCCGGCCGCGGCGCCGGGCATCCATCCCAGCGCCGTGGTGGCCGACAGCGCGCGGGTCAGCGCCAGCGCCAGCATCGGCCCGTGCTGCGTGATCGCCGAGCGCGCCGTGATCGACGACGGCGCGGTGCTCGGTCCGCACTGCATCATCGGCGAGGACTGCACGGTCGGCGCGCAGTCGCGGCTGGTGGCGCGGGTCACCCTGGTCACCCGGGTCAGCCTGGGTCGACGCGTGCTGGTGCATCCGGGCGCGGTGATCGGCTCGGACGGTTTCGGCCTCGCCTTCGAGCGCGACCACTGGATCAAGCTGCCGCAACTCGGTGGTGTGCGCATCGGCGATGACTGCGAGATCGGCGCGAACACCACGATCGATCGCGGCGCGCTGGACGACACCGTGCTGGACGAAGACGTACGGCTGGACAACCAGATCCAGATCGCCCACAACGTGCACATCGGCGCGCATACCGCGATGGCCGGCTGCGCCGCCGTCGCCGGCAGCGCGAAGATCGGACGCTACTGCATGATCGGCGGCAACGCCGGCGTGCTTGGCCATCTGGAACTGGCCGACCGGGTTACCATTACCGCCAAGAGCCTGGTCACGCATTCGATCCGCGAGCCTGGCGAATATTCATCGGGCGTGCCCCTGCAGGACAACCGCCAGTGGCGGAAGAATGCGGCGCGCTTCAAGCATCTGGACGAGTACGCGCGTCGACTGTCGGCGCTGGAGAAGGACAGCGACAATGAGTGAGAACAGCAACTTGATTACCTTGCCGATCGACGTGGAGCAGATCCAGGCCTTGCTTCCGCATCGTTATCCGTTCCTGCTGGTGGATCGGGTGATCGAGGTCGTGCCGGATCTCAGCGTGGTCGCGATCAAGAACGTGACCATCAATGAGCCGTTCTTCCAGGGCCACTTCCCCGGCCACCCGGTGATGCCCGGCGTGCTGATCATCGAGGCGATGGCACAGGCCGCCGGCCTGCTGACGCAGGTCAGCCGGCACATGAAGGGCGACAGGGTCAGTCCGCTGTTCTATCTGGTCAAGGTCGACAACGCGCGCTTCAGCGCACCGGTGGTGCCTGGCGACCAGTTGCGCATGGAAGTCAGCCTCAAGCGGCTGATGCGCGGCATGGGCATCTTCGAGGCCCGTTCCCTGGTCGATGGCAAGGAAGTGGCCAGCTGCGAACTGATGTGCGCTGCGAGGTCCGGCAAATGATCCACCCGACCGCAGTGGTTGATTCTTCGGCCGTCATCGGCGCCCGTGTCAGCATCGGCGCCTACAGCGTGATCGGTGCAGACGTGGAAATCGGCGACGGCACGGTGATCGGACCACACGTGGTGATCGAGGGACCGACCCGGATCGGCCGTGACAACCGGATCAACCAGTTCGCCTCGCTCGGCGGCGATCCGCAGGACAAGAAGTGGCAGGGCGAACGCACCGAACTGGTGATCGGCGATCGCAACCTGATCCGCGAATTCACCACCATCAACCGCGGCACCGGCGATGGCGGCGCGATCACCCGCGTCGGCAACGACAACTGGGTGCTCGCCTACGTGCACATCGCGCACGACTGCCAGATCGGCAACAACGTGGTGTTCTCCAATTATTCGGCGCTGGCCGGTCACGTCAGCATCGGCGACTGGACCATCCTGTCCGGCTACTCCGGCGTGCACCAGTTCTGCAAGGTCGGCGCCCACGCCTTCATCGGCATGGGCTGCCTGGTCGGTCACGACGTGCCGCCGTTCGTGATGATGGCCAACGAACAGCATGGCCGCCCACGCGGCATCAACAGCGAAGGCCTGAAACGTCGCGGCTTCGATGCGCCACGCATCGCCGCGATCAAGCGCGCCTACCGCACCCTGTACATGGCCGGATTGTCGCTGCCCGAGGCCCGCGAGAAGCTGGTCGAACAGGCCAGCGAAAGCGAAGACGTGCGTGCCATGCTCGATTTCATCGACCACAGCGAGCGGGCGCTGGCCCGATAAGCGTCTCGCTTATCGGGCCATCAGGCACGCGCTCTGGCTTATGCTTCCGGCATGACTGACCACCCGCCGCTCGAATCTCCCCTCATCGCCATCCTCGCCGGCGAGGACTCCGGCGACCAGCTGGGTGCCGACCTGATTGCCGCCTTGCGACAGCGGTATCCGCAGGCGCGCTTCATCGGCATCGGCGGCGCGCGCATGCAGCGCGAGGGGTTCGACTCCTGGTACGACATCAGCGCGTTGTCACTGTTCGGCTTCAGCGAGGTGATCCGTCACCTGCCGCGGCTGCTGCGCCTGCGCAAGACGCTGGTCGCGCGGCTGCTGCAGGCGAAACCCGACGTGGTGGTCGGCATCGATGCACCGGACTTCAACCTTGGCGTCGAGCAACGGCTGAAGCAGGCCGGCCTGCTGACCGTGCACTACGTCAGCCCGTCGGTCTGGGCATGGCGCGAGAAGCGCGCCGAGAAGATCGGCCGCAGCGCCCAGCGCGTGCTCTGCCTGTTCCCGATGGAGCCGGCGATCTACGCCAGGCACGGCATCGACGCGCGCTTCGTCGGCCATCCACTGGCCGATCGCTTCGCGCTGGTATCGGACCGCATCGGCGCGCGCGACGTGCTGCAGCTGGCGCAACAGGCGCCCGTGCTGGCGGTGCTGCCGGGCAGCCGCCTTTCCGAAGTCGCCCGCTTGGGCGAACCCTTCATCGATGCCGCTACCCGCGTCGCCGCCGCGATCCCCGGCCTGCGTGTGATCATTCCCGCTGCCAATCCGCGGGTGCGCGCCCGACTCGATGCACTGCTCGCCCGTTTGCCGGAAGACGGCAACCGGCCCCTGCTGATCGATGGCCACGCGCATGAGGCGATGCTGGCCGCCGACGTGGTGCTGCTCGCCTCGGGTACCGCCACGCTGGAAGCGATGCTGGCCAAGCGCCCGATGGTGGTGGGTTACCGCGTGGCGCCGGTGAGCTACCGCATCGCGCGCGCACTGAAGATGCTGAAGACAGACGTCTATTCGCTGCCGAACATCCTGGCGCGCGCCAGCGGCATCGACATCGGCGGCGGGCTGCTGGTGCCCGAATTGATGCAGGACGACTGCACCGCTGAAAAACTGGCCGCGGCGACGCTGGCCTTGTTCAAGGACAGCGAGCGGCGCAGCGCGATCGTCGCCGCGTTCGAACACCTGCACCACGCGCTGCGCGGTGACCTGCAAGGTCAGGCCGGGGACCGTGCCGCAGCGGCCATCGCCGAATTGATCGACGGCCGGAATCCCGGCCATGGGTGAGCATTCTGCGAGCACCTGCACCCCCGTCTCAGTCCTCCCCCCCAGCGGGAGCAGGCAAGCGCAAGAAGCGCGGGACTCGAATGAAGCGGGCATGCGCGTGGCGGGTGTCGACGAAGCGGGACGCGGTCCGCTGGCCGGCCCGCTGGCCGTCGCCGCGGTGATCCTCGACCCGGCCCGCCCGATCATCGGGCTGAACGATTCGAAGAAGCTCAGCGAAGCCAAACGCGAGGCGCTGTATCCGCAGATCATCGAGCGCGCGCTGGCCTGGTGCGTGGTGTTGATCGAACCGGACGAGATCGACCGGCTGAACATCTTCCAGGCCACCATGACCGGCATGAGCCGTGCCGTGGCTGGTCTCGCGCTGGCCGCGCAGGAAGCCTGGGTCGACGGCAACAAAGTGCCGAAGGACCTGCCCTGCCCGGGTCGGGCGATCGTCGGCGGGGACGCGCTGGAACCGGCGATCAGTGCCGCGTCGATCCTCGCCAAAGTGAGCCGCGACCGGCTGATGGTGACGCTGGACGCTGCGCATCCCGGTTACGGTTTTGCCGTGCACAAGGGCTATCCCACGCCAGCGCATCTGGCCGCCTTGCAGCAGCTCGGCCCCTGCGCGCAGCACCGCCGCAGCTTCGCGCCGGTGCGCCTGCTGCTGGATCAGGCGCGCCTGTTCTGATCACCTGATCGCGCAACCCGATGAGATTCATCCGCATGGGCCATCGGTTCATGCAACTTTTCCCCGCGTACGCGCATCCTTGCCTGCAAGGAAACCCGTACTGCACGGATGCGCCAGCCCCACCGGCCCGTCCTGACCCGCCGGCCTGCCTGCGAACCCACCCGCGTTCGTCAAGAGCGCAGGAGTCCTGCCATGAAGCATCCGCAAACCCGACCGACCCTCCCGCCGACGCCGATCACGGCGCCCGCATGGGAACCGTCCCTTGCCGCCGATGGCGGCGACGAAAGCCCGATGACCCATTCGGACTACAACCTGCACCCGCTGCTGGTGCATGGTCTCGAACACTATGTGACCGCCGCCGGCGAGGACGAGCGCTTCTTCGTCCGTTGAGCAGGCTCGCCACGCCGACCTGGTGGTCCCGACCCTCGCGCTTCCGCGGCTTCCTGCATGTTGCTACGCTGGCGATTGACCGGGGGAAGGGACGACATGCGCCGAATCGCGACAGCACTGTTTGGCCTGCTGCTCTGCTGCAACGCCGCGGCCGGCGACAAGCCGCGACTCCAGCCGGGCGATACGCCGCCGGACATGCTGGGCACCACCCAGCGCGGACAGCAGGTCACCATTGCCTCGCTGCGCGGCAAGGTGGTGGTGATCAGCTTCTGGGCCACCTGGTGCGGCTACTGCATGGAGGAAATACCGGTGCTGGCGAAACTGCAGGCGCTGGCTACCCAGCGTGGCCTGCCGCTGCAGGTGGTGGCTGTCAATCATCGCGAGGATCGCGACACCTTCGTGCGAACCTCGCGCGTGCTGCGCAAGAGCCTGCCGGAACTGCTGGTCACCTGGGACCGCGACGGCGTGATCGGCAAGCCCTACGGCGTCAGCGGCATCCCGGTGATGGTGATGCTGCATCGTGACGGCACCATCGCGCATATCCACGTCGGCTACGGCGAAGACATGCTCGACACCCTGGTCGGCGAGATCAACGCCCTGCTGGTCGAGCAACCCGCGGCCACGGCGAGCGTGACGAGCCACTGAATCCGCCGCGTGCGGGACGCCAGCCCGCTTTGCGCAAGCGCGGCGGAAGTCAATCTTGCCGCTGCGCCGGCCGCCGGGTAGCCTGCGTGGACTCAGCGCGTAAATCTGCATGACCGTCCGCTTCACCCACCTGCATCTGCACAGCGAATATTCGCTGGTCGACTCGACCATCCGCATCAAGGCGCTGGTCGCTGCCTGCGTGCGCGACGGCATCCCCGCGGTGGCGCTGACCGACGACAGCAACATGTTCGCGCTGGTGAAGTTCTACAAGGCCTGCAGTGCCGCCGGCATCAAGCCGATTGGCGGCTGCGACCTGTGGTTCTCTTCCAGTGACGACCCGCGCCCGTGGCGACTCACCTTGTTGTGCCAGAACCGCGAGGGTTACCTGAACCTGTCGCGGCTGGTCTCGCGCGCGTGGCAGGAAGGCCAGCACGGTGGGCGCGCGCTGGTGGACATGGCCTGGCTCAGTGCCGGCGCCAGCCACGGCCTGATCGCCCTGCTCGGTCGCGACAGCGAGGTCGCCCGCATGGCGCTCGGCCAGGGCCACGATGCCGCGCTGGCCAGATTGCGTCCGCTGGCGCGGCTGTTCCCCGAGCGGCTCTACCTGGAGCTGACCCGCTGCGGCCGCGACGGCGAGGAGAACTGGAACACCGCCGCGCTGGCGCTGGCCACCGAACTCGGCCTGCCGGTGGTGGCGAGCAACGACGTGCGCTTCCTCAGGCAGGACGACTTCGGCGCGCACGAGGCGCGCGTGTGCATCAACCAGGGCCGCGTGCTGGCCGATCCGAAACGTCCGCGCGAATACAGCGAGCAGCAATACCTGAAGACGCCGGAGGAAATGGCCGCGCTGTTCGCGGATCTGCCCGAGGCATTGGAAAACACCGTCGAACTGGCGAAACGCTGCACCCTGGAACTCAAGTTCGGCACCTATTACCTGCCCGACTTCCCGGTGCCCGAAGGCCATGACCTCGCCAGCCACATCCGCGAGCTGTCGCGGCAAGGCCTCAAGGATCGCCTGGCCAGCGCACCGCTGGCGGCCGACCACACGCTCGCCGACTACGAAGCGCGGCTGGAACGCGAGCTCGACGTCATCATCGAGATGGGCTTCCCCGGCTACTTCCTGATCGTGGCGGACTTCATCAACTGGGGCAAACAGAACGGCATCCCGGTGGGCCCCGGGCGCGGTTCCGGTGCCGGCTCGCTGGTCGCCTGGGCGCTGAAGATCACCGATCTGGATCCACTGCAGTTCAACCTGCTGTTCGAGCGCTTCCTCAATCCCGAACGCGTGTCGATGCCCGACTTCGACATCGACTTCTGCATGGACCGCCGCGACGAGGTGATCGACTACGTCGCGCGCAAGTACGGCCGCGACCGCGTCAGCCAGATCATCACCTACGGCTCGATGGCGGCCAAGGCCGTGCTGCGCGACTCCGGCCGCGTGCTCAGCATGAGCTATGGCCAGGTCGACCGGCTGGCCAAGATGATCCCGCCACGGCCATTGGACCTTACCCTGTCCGATGCGCTGGGTCGTTCGGAAAAATCGAAGAAAGAAACCGATCGCGTCGTCAAGGAATTCTGCGAAACCTACGAGCAGGACGAAGACGCACGTGCGCTGATCGACCTGGCACTGAGCCTGGAAAACCTCACCCGCAACGCCGGCAAGCACGCTGGCGGCGTGGTGATCGCGCCGACCCCGCTGACCGATTTCGCGCCACTGTACTGCGAAGCCGGCGGCGGCGGCGTGGTGACCCAGTACGACAAGGACGACGTCGAGGCGGTCGGCCTGGTCAAGTTCGACTTCCTCGGCCTGCGCACGCTGACCATCATCGACTGGGCGGTGAAGGCGATCAATCGGCGCCGCGCGAAAGAGCGCCCCCTTCTGTCCTCCGGACATCTCCCCCTGCAAGCAGGGGGAGAAAATTTGGGGCAGCCTGCGGCTGCCGATGATTTGGGGCCGCTGGATATTTCGCAGCTGCCACTGGACGACCCGAAGCCGTACGAGCTGTTGAAGAAGGCGCAGACCGTTGCGGTGTTCCAGCTCGAATCCTCCGGCATGCAGCGCATGCTCAAGGACGCCAAGCCCGACCGCTTCGAGGACATCATTGCGCTGGTGGCGCTGTACCGTCCCGGCCCGATGGACCTGATTCCCAGCTTCGTGGCGCGCAAGCACGGCCGCGAGGACGTGGAATACCCCGACCCGCGCGTCGAGCCGATCCTGAAAGAGACCTACGGCATCATGGTCTACCAGGAGCAGGTCATGCAGATGGCGCAGATCGTCGGCGGCTACTCGCTCGGCGGCGCCGATCTGCTGCGCCGCGCGATGGGCAAGAAGAAGCTCGAGGAAATGGCGAAGGAACGCGCCAAGTTCCGCGAGGGTGCGGCGAAGGACGGCCTCTCCGGCGAGAAGGCCGATTCCATCTTCGACCTGATGGAAAAATTCGCCGGCTACGGCTTCAACAAGTCGCACGCCGCCGCCTATGCGCTGGTGTCGTACCAGACCGCCTGGCTGAAGGCGCACTACCCCGCCGAATTCATGGCCGCGACGACCTCGGCGGACATGGACAACACCGACAAGGTGGTGACCTTCCTCGGCGAGTCACGGGCGATCGGCATCACCGTGCAGCCACCCGACGTCAACGCATCGGACTACATGTTCGTCGCGATCGAGCCCAAGGTGATCCAGTACGGCCTCGGCGCGATCAAGGGCGTCGGCCAGGGCGCGTGCGAGGCGATCGTGGCCGAACGCGCGAACGGCCGCTACACCGACCTGGCCGACTTCTGCCGCCGGGTCGATCCGACCAAACTCAACCGGCGCGTGCTCGAGGCGCTGATCCTCTCCGGCGCGCTGGACACGCTGGCGCCGAACCGCGCCAGCCTGATGGAACAATTGCCCGACGCGATCAAGGCCGCCGAGCAGCATCTGCGCGACCGCCAGTCCGGCCAGAACGACATGTTCGGCGCCGCCATGGGCACGCTGACGCCGGTCGTGCAGATCCACTTGCCGACCGTGCCGGAATGGCCACTGGAACGGAAGCTGCAAGGCGAGCGCGACACCCTCGGCCACTATCTGTCCGGCCATCCGACGGACCCGTGGAAGGACGAACTGGCGCAGCTGTCGACCTGTCCGCTGGGCGAGATCGTCGACCGCTACCAGCCGCCCAAGCCGCGCAAGAACGACGATGGCGACAACAACCGCTTTCGCCGTGGACCGGACACGCCGTGGACCGTCGCCGGCATGGTCACCACCGTGCGCAAACGCGGCGACAGCGACGCCTTTGTGCGCCTGGAAGACGGCAGCGGCATCATCGAGGTGAGCTTCTTCGGCGAGCTGTACCAGCAGATCGCGCCGCTGCTCACCCGCGACCAGATGCTGATCGTCGACGGCGGCCTGCGCATCGACGATTTCTCCGGCGGCGGTTTCCAGTTGCGCGCGCGCAGCGCGATGTCGCTGGCTGACGCCTGCCGCAAGCATGCACGACTGCTGCAGCTGAAATTGAACGGCATCGGCCCCGATTTCGTCGAGCAACTGCAACGCGCCCTGTCCGGCTACCGTGGCGGCCGCGCCAGCGTGACCCTGCACGGCTACCGCAATCGCAGCGCCCAGGCCGACTTCGAACTGGGCGAAGCCTGGCGCGTCGACGCCATCCCCGACCTGCTGCGCGCCGTCCGCGCCCTGCCCGGCGTGCAAGCCGCGCGCCTGCGCATCGTCAAGCAGCAGGACTGAGCCGTCGCTCTGCGCCCTCCCCTGCTCGCAGGGGAGGGCCGGGGTGGGGTTCGCTCTTGATCTTGACGTCCAAAATCAAAAGCTCACCCCCTCACCTGAAGGACTCCCTGCGGTCGCCAACCTCCCCCTGCTTGCAGGGGGAGGAACCACGTCATCACTTCCCGCGCCGCTCCATCATCGCCTTCAGGTCGGCGAACGGATTGCCGGTCGCCGGCGGCGCTTCCTCCACCGCCATCACGCCGCCGCGCACGTGATCGATGTGCCGCGAGTGCTCGTTGTCGTGGCAATACACGCACAGCAGTTCCCAGTTGCTGCCGTCGGGCGGGTTGAAGTCGTGATCGTGGTTGCGATGGTGCACGGTCAGTTCCTGCAGGTTGGTGCGGGTGAACTCGCGCGCACAGCGACCGCAGATCCACGGATACATCTTCAATGCACGCTCGCGATAGCCCAGCTCGCGCTGCTCGGCATTGCGCCGCGCCTCGGCCACGATGCGGTCGAGTTTCGCGTTGTCGATGACGGGTGGGTTGGGCATGGCGGCGATCCGGCGGCTGGGTCTTGATGGGGCGGACGATAGCGCAATCGGACCCCGCACGGCACGCCGATGTCGACCCCGTCACAGCCATACGGCAGCGTTCTCGCGTTTTCCTGCGTGACGGTATACTGAGCTGCTTGAGTACGATGAATTTCAGCGAATGAACCCAAACTTCCTCGATTTCGAACAACCCATTGCCGAACTGGACGCGAAGATCGAAGAGCTTCGCCATGCCAGCGACGGCCAGGCGTTCAACATCGAGGACGAGGTCGGTCGGCTGCGCGAGAAGCTGAAGATCAAGACCGCCGAGATCTTCCGCAACCTCAACTCCTGGCAGACCACCCAGTTGTCGCGGCATCCGGCGCGGCCGTACACGCTGGACTACATCGGCGTGATCTGCGAGGAATTCCACGAACTGGCCGGCGATCGCATGTATGCCGAGGACGCCGCCATCGTTGGTGGCCTGGGCCGCATCAATGGCCGGCCGGTGGTGATCATCGGCCACCAGAAGGGCCGCAATACCAAGGACAAGGTGCGCCGCAACTTCGGCATGCCGCGCCCCGAGGGTTACCGCAAGGCGCTGCGCCTGATGAAGATGGCCGAACGCTTCGGCCTGCCGCTGCTGACCCTGATCGACACCCCCGGAGCCTATCCCGGCGTCGGTGCCGAGGAGCGCGGCCAGAGCGAGGCGATCGCGCGCAACCTGCTGGAGATGGCCGAGCTGAAGGTGCCGATCGTGTGCACCGTGATCGGCGAAGGCGGCTCCGGCGGCGCGCTGGCGATCGGCGTGGGCGATCGCACCAACATGTTGCAGTACTCCACCTATTCGGTGATCTCGCCCGAAGGCTGCGCCTCGATCCTGTGGAAAAGCCCGGACAAGGTGAAGGACGCCGCCGAGGCACTGGGCATGACCGCACCGCGCCTGTTCGAACTGGGCTTGGTCGACAAGGTGGTGCGCGAGCCCCTGGGCGGCGCCCATCGCAACCCGCGCTCGATGGCGATCCGCCTGAAGGCGGTGCTGCTGAAGCAGCTCGACGAACTGGAGGCGATGCCGGTCGCCGACCTGCTCGAACAGCGCTACCAGCGCCTGCGCAGCTACGGCGCCTATCAGGGCTGAGGCATCGCCGCGGTCACCCCGCGGCATGCATCCACTTGGCGCTACCATCGGCATCACCTTCTGACTGCCGGAACCTGCCATGGCCCACGACAAACTTGCCGTCCTGATCGACGCCGACAACGCGCGCCCGGCGATCGTCGAAGGGTTGCTCGCCGAGATCGCCAAGTACGGCACCGCCCACGTCAAGCGCATCTACGGCGACTGGACCAAGCCCGATCTCAACGGCTGGAAGGAAGTGCTGCTGCGCCACTCGATCCAGCCGATCCAGCAGTTCCGCTACACCGTGGGCAAGAACGCCACCGACTCGGCGATGATCATCGACGCGATGGACCTGCTCTATGCCGACCGCTTCGACGGCTTCTGCATCGTCTCCAGCGACAGCGACTTCACCCGGCTCGCCTCGCGCATCCGCGAATCGGGGCTCACCGTCTACGGCTTCGGCGAGCGCAAGACGCCCGAACCGTTCCGTACCGCTTGCGACAAGTTCATCTACACCGAGGTGCTGGCCGGCACCTCCACCAGCACCACCGGCAGCGAGGCGCCGCCGAAACAGCGCTCGGCCAAGGAGCTGCGCGGCGACACCCATCTGATGAACCTGCTGCGCCATGCCATCGAGGCCGCCTCCGATGAAACCGGCTGGGCCGGGCTGGGTGCGATCGGCAGCATCATCAACAAGCAGTCGCCCGATTTCGATTCGCGCAATTACGGCTACGCCAAGCTCAGCGGGCTGATCAAGGGCATCGGCCTGTTCGACGCCGAGGAGCGCCAGATCGGCAACGGCAAGCACATCTACGTGCGCCAGCGCGCGGCGAAAAAATGAGCGATTCGTGGTGAGCGCCAGGTTGCTCCAGCATCTGCTCGCCGCGCTGGCTGCCGCGCCGCCGGTGCCGCTGTGCGTCGCCTTCAGCGGCGGTCCGGATTCCACCGCCCTGCTGCATGCGCTGGCGCAGCTTCCACCGGCGCGCGCGCGCGGGCTGCGTGCGCTGCATGTCGATCATCGCCTGCACGCCGACAGCGCAGGCTGGGCCGATCACTGCCGAGCGTTCTGCCGCGCGATCGAGGTGACCTGCGAGGTGTTGCCCGTGCAAGTGCAGCGCGGCAGCGGCAACGGCCTGGAAGCGGAGGCACGCGAGGCGCGGCATGCCGCACTGGCTGCACGGTTGCAGGAGAACGAGTACCTGCTGTTCGCCCATCATCGCGACGACCAGGTCGAAACCGTGCTGCTGAAATTGCTGCGTGGCGCCGGACCCGACGGGCTGGGCGGCATGCGTGTGCTGCGCCCGTTCGGCCGCGGCCAGCTGTGGCGGCCGCTGCTCGAACTGCCGCGCCAGCTGCTGCAGGACTACATCGCCGCGCATCGGCTCGACTGCATCGACGACCCCTCCAATGCCGACACCCGGCTGGCGCGCAACCGGCTGCGCCACGAGATCCTGCCGGCACTGGTTCGCTACTGGCCGCAGGCGACGGATTCGATCCTGCACAGTGCAGCACTCAGCCGCGCGGCAGCCGACGCACTGCGCGCGCAGTGGCTGACTGCGTTCAGTACCCTGCACGACCCGACCAGCGGCAGCCTGGATGCGCCCGGCTGGCTGGCCCTGGCACCAGCACTGCGCGAGCCGCTGCTCGATCACTGGCTGCATGCGCGCGGGTTGGGCGCGCCCACCACCGCGCAGCGCCAGCAGATTGAACGCCAGTGCCTGGCGCGCGCCGGTCGGTTGCCCTGCGTGCGCTGGGCCGGCGCCGAGCTGCATATCTGGAAGGCGCGGCTATGGGCGTTGCCGCCCGCACCGCTGATCGACGACGCCTGGCAGGTCGACTGGGATGGCGCGCCACTGGCCTTGCCCGATGGGGGCGAACTCTCACTCGGCGATCCCACCGCACGTCTCGATCAGCCGCTGCAGGTGCATCTGCGCCGCGGCGGTGAACGGATCAAGCCCGACGGCGACGCGCACACGCGCGAACTGCGCGACCTGTTCCAGCAGGCAGGGCTGCCGCCATGGCAACGCCAGGCCTGTCCGCTGCTGCATGCCGGCGGTGACCTGGTAGCGGTGGCTGATCGCTGGATCAGCAGTCGCGGCGCGGCGATTTTCCTGCACGCCGGCGCGCGGCCACACTGGCGTCCGGGACGCTGATCCAGCTCACGCGGCAGGCGTTCCGCCGGCCGTAGCGATTGATTCCCGAGGCCCGCTGCGTTAGCGTTGCGGGCCATGGCCAAGACCGTTCCCGCAACCAGCAAGACCCCGCCCGTCGCCGACTTCGAACACTCGCTCGACGAGCTGGAACAACTGGTCGCAAAGATGGAAGGCGGCGACATGAGCCTCGACGAATCGCTGGCTTCGTTCGAGCGCGGCATCGGCCTGTTCCGTCACTGCCAGCAGTCGCTGGAGCAGGCCGAATTGCGCGTGCGCCTGCTGCTTGATCCCGAAGCCCCCGACGACGCCCGACCGTTTGAACCCGAACTCTGATCACGCCGAGCTCGGCCCCGCCCTGCAGTCCCTGATCCAGCGTGCCGAGCAGGCACTGGATCGCCACCTGCCGCCGGCCGACCATTCCCCCACCGCGCTGCACCGCGCGATGCGCTATGCCGTGCTGGGCGGTGGCAAGCGACTGCGCCCGCTGCTGGTCTACGCCGCGGCGCAGGCCTTCGGCCACGACGGCGCCGAGCTGGATGTCCCGGCCTGCGCGGTGGAGCTGATCCACGCCTATTCGCTGGTGCACGACGACCTGCCGGCGATGGATGACGACGCACTGCGCCGCGGTCGTCCGACCTGCCATATCGTGTTTGGCGAGGCGATGGCGATCCTCGCCGGCGATGCGCTGCAGGCACTGGCGTTCGAACTGCTGGCCAATAACCACCTGCGCCAGACCGACGCGGCCACCGGCATCGCGATGCTGCACGCGCTGGGCCGGGCCTGCGGCGCCGAGGGCATGGCCGGTGGCCAGGCGCTCGACCTGGCGGCGGTCGGTCAGCGGCTGGGCCTGGCCGAACTGGAGCACATGCATGCCTGCAAGACCGGCGCGCTGATCCGCGCCTCGGTGCAACTGGGCGCGCTGGCCGCCGGCGGCGATGCCGACGCGCGACAGGCACTGGACCGTTACGCCCACGCCGTCGGCCTGGCCTTCCAGGTGCGCGACGACATCCTCGACGTGGAAGGCGAGTCGGCGGTGATCGGCAAGACCGCCGGCAAGGACGCCGCTGCCGACAAGCCCACCTTCCCCTCGATTCTCGGCCTCGACGCCTCGCGCGCGCGGTTGCGCGAACTCACCGACCACGCCGTGGCAGCGATCGCGCCACTGGGCGAACGCGCGGCCGGGCTGCGCGAACTGGCGCTGTACGCGGCCCACCGCCACTACTGAATCCGCGACCTTCCCAACGAAAGAGGGCGGCTTGCGCCGCCCTCTTTCGTTTCACAACGTGCGCGGTCAGTTGACCAGGCGCAGGGTGAACGGATAGCGGTACGCGGTGCCTTCGTTCGCCTTGATCGTGCCGATGATCGCCAGCACCAGCCAGCCGACGAACACCACGGCCAGCACCAGGAAGCCGATCAGGATGAAGCACAGAATCCAGCCCACGATGGCGGCAATCGCCACGGTGATGTTGAAATTCAGCGCTTCCTTGCCCTGATCGTTGACGAACGGCATGGTGTCTTTCTTGATCAGCCAGATCACCAGCGGACCGATGATGCTGCCGAACGGAATGATCAGGCCGCTCAGCGCCGACAGGTGCGCGAACATCGCCCACTGACGCTCGCTGGCGGAAGGACCCACCGCCATCGGCGGCTCGCTCGGCGGGGGCGGAATCACGGACTCGGGTGGAACGCTCATGCGCATCTCCTCTGGGTCACGACTTGCGTCGACGGGTCACCGGCCGGTTGCCGGTTGGGACCGATGCTAGCAAGGCTGGGCCGGCTTTGCCGCATGAATTTGCGCGGCGGCAACCGTCCGCCGGCTACGCAACGATGGGCACGCGGCCCATGGCGGTGGGCGAGAAGATCAAGAGCGACCCCACCCCAGCCCTCCCCTGCTTTGCAGGGGAGGGAGTCATGTCTACTCGCCGGCGACGGTCAGGCGATCGAGCAGGATCGAACCGGTCAGCAGGTGCGAGCGCTGATCCACGTCGCTGCCCACCGCCACGATGCCGGCGAACATCTCGCGCAGGTTCGCCGCGATGGTGATGCCTTCGACCGGATAGGCGATCTTGCCGTTTTCGACCCAGAAGCCCGAGGCACCGCGCGAATAGTCACCAGTCACGGTGGACACGCCCTGACCCATCAGCTCGGTCGCCAGCAGGCCGGTGCCCAAGCGGGCCAGCATGCCGTCGAAGTCGGAAGACGCGCCATCCGCCGCACCGGGTTCCACGATCAGGTTGTGGATGCCGCCGGCGTTGCCGGTGGAGGACAGGCCCAGCTTGCGCGCCGAATAACTGCTGAGCATGTAACGCGCCAGCACGCCAGCCTCGATCAGTGCGCTGTCCACCGTGGCCACGCCCTCGGCGTCGAAATTGGCCGAACCCTGGCCGCGCGGAAGATGCGGGCGCTCGTTGATGTTGAGCCAGGCCGGCATCACCGGCTTGCCGACATGGTCGAGCAGGAAACTGGCCTGGCGATACAGCGCACCGCCGCTGACCGCGCTCAGCAAATGGCCGATCAGGCCACGCGCCAGATCCGGCACGAACAGCACCGGGCACTGCCGCGTCGACAGACTGCGTGCACCCAGCCGCGCCAGCGTGCGTTCGGCGGCCTTGTCGCCGAGTGCCTGCGCGCTCATGAAATCGCCGGCGGCACGCACGCTGTCGTACCAGTAGTCGCGCTGCATGCCATCGTCGTCGCCGGCAATCAGCGCCAGCGACAACGAATGCCGGGTGCCGCGCTCGACGCCGACGAAGCCATGCGAATTCGCATACACCGACACGCCCTGCCCGGCCTGCACGCTGGCGCCGTCGGAATTGCTGATGCCCGCATGCGCGCGGCCGGCATCCTCGATCGCGATGCCCAGCTCGATCGCCTGCGCGGTATCCAGCTGCCACGGGTGCCACAGGTCGAGGTCGGGGAAGGCGGTGGCCATGCGCGCCGCATCGGCCAGCCCGGCGGCGGGATCTTCCTCGGTGAAGCGGGCGATCGCGCAGGCCTGGTCGATGGTCGCCTGGATCGAATCCGGATTGAGGTCGGCCGTGCTGGCCGACCCCTTGCGACCGCCGAAATACACGGTGAGCCCGAAGCCGCGATCGCGCGTGTGTTCGACCGTCTCCACCTCACCCAGTCGCACATTCACGCTCAGCCCGCTGCTGATGCTGGCTGACACTTCCGCCTGGCTGGCACCGGCGGCGCGCGCGCGACGGATCACGTCAGCGGCAAGATCGGACAGCCGTTCCACTTCCTGTTCACTGCGGTCGGGCGCTTGGCTGAGGGCAACTTCACTCACGTTGGGCATTCCTGGGTATTTGGCGGGTAGAATAAGCGGTTCGCGGCCGCCGGCTCCCGAACTGGGGGCGCGTGCGCGAATTGAAAGAGCTGCGGAGCACGTCCATGCAACCTGCCGCCGGCATTTATCGTCACTACAAGGGTCAGCGCTACCGCGTGCTGGGCACCGCGCGGCACAGTGAAACGATGGAGCCGCTGGTGGTCTACCAGGCGCTCTACGACGACTTCGGCCTGTGGGTGCGCCCTGCCACGATGTTCTGCGAAACCGTCGAACTGGATGGCGAACCCCTGCCGCGCTTCGCGCTGGAGCAAGCCGATGCCGTCCCCACCGACACGATGTTTGCCGAAAGCGCGCCGGGCCGCGACGACCCGCATACCTGATCCACCTCACCCTGGAATGAAACCGTGAGCCCGAGCCGCAGCCGCAACCAACACGAACTCGACGAGGCGGACTACGGCCCCAGCCGCACCCAGCAACGCCGCGATGCGCTGGCCGTGCTGGTGCTCGCGCAGCAACTGGTCGACCTGCAACCCAGCCGCCTGGCCAGGATCCCGCTGCCCGACGACGTGCGCCACGAAATCGACGTCACCCGCCGCACTCCCTCGCACGGCGCGAAGAAGCGCCAGCTCGCCTTCCTGGCCAAGGTCATGCGCCGCTACGACGAGGAAGACTTCGCCGCGGTGCGCGCCGAGCTCGGCGAGAACCGCGAGAAGCAGCGCCAGGAAACCGCCGCGATGCATCGGCTGGAATCGATGCGCGATCGCCTGATCGCCGAAGACGAGAGCGCCCTGTCCGAATTGATCGCCGAGCATCCGCAGGTCGATCGGCAGCATCTGCGGTCGCTGGTGCGGCAGGCGCGCGTGGAGAAGGACACGCCGAACAAGCCGCCGAAGGCGTACCGGGAAATTTTCCAGTTGTTGAAGGATCTGGCGCAGTCGGACGATTCGGCCGAAGGCTGATCGCCGCGATGTTGAATTCGTAGGAGCGCACCCTGTGCGCGATGCTCTTGCTTTACCTATGGCATTGAGAGCAAAAGCTTTCGTCTGCCTTCGGCAGCCGAGCCACCTTTCTCTGTTTGGCTGTTTGGACCGGGGACATGGGTAACAGGTGTGCCAGGACATGGGTTACACCTCACCGCTGATTTCTAGCGCGGTGGAGGTGTTATTTCATGGCTTGGAAGGAAACCACATCAATGACTCTGCG